>JBNJEB010000107.1:0-5340 GCA_051745425.1 Bacillota bacterium | reverse complement strand
TCCCAGATTTCCTTGAGTCCTTTTTCAGTAACTTCAAGATTATCTTTATTTTCTACTACATATGAATTAGGACCTAATAACAGATTACCATCTACTGTTGGAGTAATTAGAATTCCTTTAGATTTTTTTGATGGCATTGGGAAGATAACATGATTTACTAAAGAGCCATATTTTTTATCAAACAGATTATATTCACCTTTTCTTGGAACTATTTCATAATCTTCACCGACAGTTGCAGCTATTTTATCGGCATACAGCCCGGCGGCATTTATTACAATGGAACCGGAGAATGTACCTTTATCAGTCTTAATTCCAGTAATATAATTATTCTCATGCAATACTTTATTAACTTTAGTATTTAAAAAGATTTCAACACCATTATTAGCTGCGTTTTCCGCCTGGGCAATTGTTAGCTTATAAGGAGAGATGATCCCTGCATTGGGAGCATATAATGCAACTATTGCATTTTTAGCTAAATCTGGTTCTTTTTCTCTTAACTCATCTTTTTCAATAACTCTTAAATCAATATCTGTCTGGGCCATACTCTTTTCTTTTTCTAAAATTAACTTTTCTCGATCTTCCTGGTTATGGCCAACTACTAAAGAACCAATCCGTTTGAATGGTACTTTTAAATCTGAGGCAATCTGGTCAAACATTGGATTTGATTTTATATTTAAGCTACCTTTTAAAGTATCTTTTGAAGCATTATAGCCTGCATGAATAATACCAGAGTTGGCTTTTGAAGTGCCCGAGGCCACATCAGTCTCTTTTTCAAAAAGGGCAATAGAAAGATTATATTTAGAAAGTTCTCTTGCGATTGCAGTCCCGACAACGCCACCTCCAATTATTAAAATATCATAAGTTTTAGCATCCATATTCATTACTCCTCTCCTAAATAAGATTATTTAAATACAAAAAAGAGAGCCAGTTAGTTAAAAGAAGACATAACTTCCCCTAACTAACAATGGCTCTCTCTATATCTCACCATTAAATTCATATTTTATTTACAATACTAATAATACTACAATACAGTGATTAAGTCAAGTTCTATTAATTGATATATGATAACTTATATAGTATAATAAAAGATGATATTTATATATATATTCTACAGCAGGAAAGGGTTATTAAATTATGTTAAATAAAGCTGATTTTTCACCAACAAAATTATCCCCTGCTCAATTTTTAGTATTTGGATATTTTGTTGTTATTACAATTGGCACAGTTTTATTAATGTTGCCTCAAGCTTCAACAGCTCCAGGGAGTATCGGTTTTTTAACCTCATTATTTACTTCAACCTCAGCTACCTGTGTTACTGGTTTGATTGTTGTAAATACGAGTACAGCCTTTACTGTATTTGGCCAGATAGTAATAATGGTCTTAATCCAGATAGGCGGCCTGGGAATTATGACTATGTCAACCCTGGTTGCATTAATTTTAGGAAAAAAGATTTCCTTAAAAGAACGGATATTAATCCAGGAAGATCTTAATCAATTTAAGATATCCGGACTGTTAAGATTAATTCAATATGTAATTGCCTTAACTTTAACAATCCAGGGTATTGGAGCCTTATTTTTATTTATCAGGCTTAGATATGATTATTCAATACTTAGGTCAATATATTTTTCTATATTCCATGCTGTATCTGCCTTTAATAATGCCGGTTTTGACTTATTTGGCAATAGTCTGGAGAGTTATTTCGGTGATCCAATAATTAGTCTAACAATTGCTGCTTTAATTATTTTAGGCGGTATTGGTTTTGCTGTTATAGTTGAATTACTCGGCTGGGAAGGTCGGCGAAAGTTTAGTTTACAGACTAAATTAGTCCTAACAGTTACCGGCATAATAACTGTTATAAGTTTTATTATTATATTTATTTTAGAAACCGGTAATGTCAATACAATTGCAGATGCAAATATTGGTGAAAAAATAATATCTTCTTTCTTTTTATCAATTACACCAAGAACTGCCGGTTTTAATACAATACCGACTGGATCATTAAGAAGTACTACTCTTTTCTTTATTGTAATTGCAATGTTTATAGGTGCTTCACCAGGTTCTACTGGCGGCGGTATTAAGACAACTACCTTTGGGTTAATTGTTGTAACTGCCTTTAATAAGATTAGAAATAAAAAAGATATTGAATTTTATAAAAGGCGGATAGATTATGAGATTATTTTCAAAGCTATAACTATTATCTTATTGGCTTTAGGAATTGTCTTATTAATGACTTTCCTATTGACTATTACAGAAGATGGTGAATTTCTAGAAATCTTATTTGAAGTAGTATCTGCTTTTGGTACTGTTGGACTTTCAACCGGTATTACTGGTGAGCTTTCAGCAATAGGTCGAGTTTTAATTATCATAACTATGTTTTTTGGTAGAGTAGGTCCATTAACACTGGCACTTGCTTTAGGCCAGAAGGTTAGACATGGTAAATATAGATATCCAAAAGAAAAGATTATGGTTGGTTAGAGGAGGATTTAAATGAAACAATTTGTAGTTATAGGTCTAGGACGTTTTGGCTCCAGTGTTGCAAGAACTTTATCAGATAATGGCCATGATGTATTAGCTATTGATAAATGTGAAGAATGTGTTGATGAACTGGTTGAATATGTAACCCATGCAGTTGAGGCTGATGCTACTGATGAGACAGCTTTAAGCGCTTTAGGTGTTAATAATTTTGATACTGCAGTAGTTAGTATCGGTGATAATGTTCACGCCAATATCCTGGCTACATTAATTTTAAAAGAAATGGGTGTGCCACAGGTAGTTGCAAAGGCTCAGGATAAAATGCATGGTAAGATTTTAAGCAGAGTAGGTGCAGATAAAGTTGTTTACCCTGAAAGAGATATGGGCGAGCGGGTTGCCCGTCAATTAATAAGTACAAATATGCTGGATTATATTGATTTTGCACCAGACTATAGTATTATTGAAATCATTGCCCCTTCTCATATGGTGGGAAAAACTTTACAGGATTTAAATTTTAGAAAAGCATATAATGCTAATGTAATGGCCATCAGAAGAGGTAAGAACTTAAATTTAGCTCCTGGAGGTCAGGACAAAGTCCTGGAAGGAGATACTCTGATTATAATGGGACATAATGATCAGCTTGAAGATTTAAAAGAAGGGTAAATAGGAGGATTTAATTAAATATAATGATGAATTATCATATAATAACTTATGGATGTCAGATGAATGAACATGATTCCGAAAAAATAGCTGGCATGTTAGAGAGTATGGGCTATAAGGAAACTCAAGATCATACTAATGCTGACATAATAGTGTTTAATACTTGTTTAATCCGTAAAAACGCTGAATTAAAAGTTTTTGGAAAGGTCGGTTCTTTAAAACAGCTAAAAGAAGATAATCCTGATTTAATTATAGCTGTAGGTGGCTGTATGATGCAGCAGGAAGGACCTGTTGATGAGTTATATAAGAAATATCCCCAGGTAGATATAATCTTTGGAACCCACAATATTCACAAATTACCTTCACTGATAAATCAGATAAAACATGGCAATGAAAGAATTATTGAGGTCTGGGAAGAAGATAAAGGCTTAATACCTGATCTGCCAAGTAAAAGAAGAAATGAATTTCAGGCCTGGGTTACTGTAATTCAGGGCTGCGATAATTATTGTAGTTATTGTATTGTTCCCCATGTTCGGGGATCTGAGAGAAGTCGTCCTCTAGAAGATGTTGTTGCTGAAGTTAAAGAACTGGTAGCTGATGGGGTTATTGATATAACTCTCCTTGGGCAGAATGTTAATTCATATGGCCTTGATCTTGAAGAAACTTATGACTTTCCTGATTTATTAAAAGAATTATCTAAAATAGATGGTTTAGAAAAGATTAAATATATGACTTCGCATCCTAAAGATTTATCTGAAAAGCTTATTGAAACAGTAGCCAGTCACGATAATATATCAAAACATTTCCATCTTCCAGTCCAATCTGGAAGTTCTAAAATATTGAAGGCCATGAATAGAAAATATGACCGAGAAAAGTATCTGAGTTTAATAGATAAGATCAGAGAAAGAATTCCTGACGCAGTTATAACAACAGATTTTATTGTCGGGTTCCCTGGTGAAACTGAAGCTGATTTTGAAGAAACTTTATCTTTAGTTGATAAGGTTCGCTTTGATATGGCTTATACTTTTGCATATTCGCCAAGAGAGGGTACACCGGCGGCTAAAAAGGCCAATCAGATAAGCTCAGAAGAAAAACACAGAAGGTTACAGGCATTAATGGATAAACAAAACCAGATAAGCTATGAAGTAAATCAAAAATTAATTGGTAAAGAAATAGATGTTTTAGTTGAAGGAGAAAGCAAAAAAGATCCAGACTATTTTTCAGCAAGGTCTGATGGGAATAAACTTGTAATAATTCCTGCTAAAACCGATGAATTGATTGGCAATATTATTAAGACCAGGATAAATGAAGCTGGAAGCTGGACTCTTTATGGTGATATTGTAAATTTTTAAAGGTAGCTTCGATTTTTGGAGGTTAAATAATGGCAAAGGTCACACCAATGATGCAACAATATTTCTCAATGAAAAATAAATATCCTGATTCTATTTTATTTTTTAGATTAGGTGATTTTTATGAAATGTTTGGAGATGATGCTGAAGAAGTTGTTCAGGTTCTTGATATTGCTCTAACCTCAAGAAACAAAGGTGGTGGAGAAAAGACTCCAATGGCAGGCGTTCCTGCTCATTCTGCTGCGCCTTATATCGCAAAATTAATCAATGCAGATTATAAAGTTGCAATCTGTGAGCAGATTGAAGATGCAGATGAAAGCAGTGGTCTTGTTGAAAGAGATGTTGTTAGAGTAATAACTCCAGGTACTGTAATTGAAGATGAAATTTTATCTGAAAGAAAAAATAATTATTTAGTAGCTTTATCAGAAATAAATAGCAATTATGGATTATCCTATATTGATGTATCTACCGGTGATTATAATGTTACTGAAACAAAAAATCTGGATGAGATTTATGATGAATTAAACCGGTTAAATCCTAGTGAAATTGTCATTACTAATTCTTTTAACCCTGATCAGACCTGGGAAAAATTAATTAGAAATAACAATTATCATATTAGTTATATTGAAGAAGAGATCAGAAATGATACAGATGAATTACAGGATAATTTTGCAGATATTCTTAAAGATCATTTTGCAATTGATAGTCTAGAAGAAATTAATTTACAAAATATGAGGTCTGCAGTAAAAGCTGCAGCTTTAATTTTAAAGTATATCCAGCATACACAGAAAAAAAGTCTGGATCATATTTCCAGTATAAATAGATATTTTATTGAAGAATATATGGTTATTGATAGTTC
>JBNJEB010000106.1:0-5355 GCA_051745425.1 Bacillota bacterium | reverse complement strand
AACTGGAGATGATGGCCTGGATAGCCTTCATGGAGGGTTGTAATCGGCAACTTGGCATTATAATGACCCTTTAACTTTGATTCCTGTTGTTCTGCAGACGAATTTTTATCCACCGGTGTAACTAGAAAGATTCCCTCAAGTCTATCAGCAAAGATTTCTGGCTGGATATAAGCTGCATAGGGAATTAACGGTCTTAGATAACCTGGAGTCTTCATTATCCTCAGACTCTCTGCATCCGGGATTGTAGCTATCCCGTTTTCTTCAACAAAATTTCTGCTGGCCTCCATTGATTCTCGATATTTATCCAGGAGTTCATCTGCTGAAGGATGGTCTGATTTAGCCTCCTCTAAAATCTGATCAACTGATTTCCCAGGAGCAATCTGCTCGGCCAGTCTTTCTAGAGCCAGCTCAGTCTCAGCAAAAATTTCTTCCCCAATTTCTAGCAATTCAGAGGCATCATAATCAACTAAATGATTCTCCTTTAGTAATTCATTAAAATATTCTTCGCCAACAGCAAAATCTCCTTTAGCTTTATGAGCAAGTTCATCTTTTAAGTAAGACTGAAAATCAACTGCTGAACTAGCTGCTTTATCACCAACCTGATCAAATTCATCTTTAAGCCCTGGAACCTCGGTGGCGGCAATTCCAGGAAGTAATTCTGTAAATAATCCTGGAGCCGTCTTTAGCTGCTGCAAACTCAAATCTACCCAGCCTGGCGGAACCCTTTCAGGAACAAGATTATCTTTTGCCTGGGAAAATAAATCAGGCACCTGTTTCATTCTGTCTAAAGCAGCCTTAAGCCTTATCTCTATGGGTGCATAATCTTTTATGATAAGTGACATAATCCCTGAAAATACCTCATCTATATAATTGTTTGGATTCTTCTGGTAAGGGAGATTATTTTTATGATCCCTAATCATCGATTTTAATAGTTGTCTTAAAAGGATATAATCTATTTCTGCTTCTTTGCTAAAATTAGTCCTATCAAAACCTTTAAGTTCCTGTAATTTAGTTTCTAACCTTTCATAAAAATCCCAGATAGACTGTTCATTATAGTCAGCAAGTAGATCATCCTGCTCATGGACACCTAATTGAGTAGCAAAAACCGGCCAGCGTTCCATAAAACTATCAATAAGCTTATTTCCAAACTGATAAAATTCTTTTTCTCCCATTATTTATCCTCCTTACTATACCCTTTATAAGTATAAAACCCCCAGGCAAATGCCATAAGAGCAACACCAATAAAGATAACCTCTAATTCAGTAAATCTCAAAATCAGACCTAATAAAAACGGAGACAGGGTCATCCCTATAAACTTCATAGTATTAAAGACTGAAATTACAAGACCTGAAATCTCAGGTGGCGGAAGTTCTGTAGCCCGGTTATAAATTGTTGGTGAGACAATGCCCATGCCTGTTCCATAAATAATAAAACTTAAACTTACTAAATAACTGCTGTTTGGCCAGAAAGGCAAAAGTAGAAAGCAGGTCCCTATTAATAAATAGCCTAGAGTCGAACGCTGGCGCCAGTTTAAATATTTAGCAATAAAACTTGCCCTTGAAGCCAAAATAGCGCTGAATAAACCCTGTAATGATATAGCCAGACCGGAGAAAAACTCTGAAAATCCATGGCCTGTAACTAAATAGATAGGCAGGAAAGTTACCAGGGCATATAGCATAAAATAGATAGTCAGCGAATGAATCATTATATTCCTTATCTCAGTTATCTTAAAAATATTCAGTAATGACTTAAAGTATTCCAGGGGAGAATCTTCAATATCTTTGCTATCTGCTTTAGAATCGGAATTCTTAACAAGCCTGGGCAATGTTTCAGGTAATTTAAATAAAAATATTACCCCAAGCATAATTGAAAGACTATAAACTGCAAAAACTAATCGCCAGTCTATAGATGCCAGAAAGCCTCCTAAAGATGGGATTATTACTGCCCCAATCGAAATCGCTCCTGTTAGATATCCCATCAACCTCAAGCGCTCATCTCCATCAAATAAATCTTTGAAAATAGTCATAGAAACAGGAATTAAACCAGCAATCCCAATCCCCTGTAAAAACCTCATAACAAGCAACAAAGGAAAGTTCGAGACAAACATTATTACCAGGCCACCAATCCCATCAATAAAAAGACAGGCCAATCCAACTTTCCTGCGGCCTATTCTATCCAGAAAATAACCGATAAAGGGTAAACTGATTGCAGCTGCAAATGTATAAAGGCTTAAAACCAGGCCAACATTCCCCTCAGAAACTGAAAAAGCTGCAGCAATTGCCGGTAAAGCTGGCGCTATTAAACCTCCACCCATAACTCCAAAAGAACCCATTATTAATATTAATACTATTATGTAATCTGGCATAAAACCCTGTTTAGTCTCCAAAAATATCTCTCCTTTAATAACGACTTGTATAATATATTTTAACATTTTTAATTATAAATTCATAATTACTTTTTAAAATGCTATATATTAAAAGCGGCCCTATCAGGGGCCGCCAGATTTATATTCTTATATTTTAATACTAAACAATTGGACAGGTTGTTGAATTCCAGGCTATTAGACCACCTAATACTACCCTCTGATTAATAAAACCTTGATTCTGCATTAAACTTGCTGCAGTCATCGATCTCCGGCCACTACCACAGAATATATATACCGGTATATCTTCTGGCAGTTTGTCATAATGATCAGGTAATTGAGTCAGATGAATATTCTCGGCATCCTGAATCTCTCCTTCAGTCTCAATCTCATCTTCAGAACGGATATCAAGAATAAACCTATCCTCATGTTCAGTATCAAGCAGTGTGCAGAGTTTATCTACAGTAACAGTATTAACTGAGGCACTCTTCTTGCCAGCCATATGCCAGCTAATTATTCCACCACTTAAATAACCAAGAATATTATCATAACCAGTCCTGTATAGATGTTTGATAGCTTCTTCTGGATATTCACCTTCAGTTACCAGCAGAACCTTGGCTCCAACTGGAATAAACCAGCCAACAAAACTTGGCAGATTCTGCAATGGTATCGAGATTGAACCAGGCACATGGGCAGATGCATAACTTACTTCCATTCTAACATCTATAATATAGGTATCCTCATCTTCCATAGCCCCGGCAAACTCACCAGGAGAAAGAGCAGCTGGCTTTTCATAATTAGCTAAAGGCTCTCCACCAGTCAAATTCGATTCCTCCATATTTTTAAAATAAGGCGGATATTCCAGCATCTTACCATGAAGCTCAATGAATTCTTCCTTATCTTCAACCTGTAGTTTAGGATTCAACTTCCTTTCGATTCCAACAGTAGTCCAGTCTCTTTCAGCAATAGCTGAGGCACAGACTGACCCGGCACCATGGGCAGGACAGAGAATAACTTCATCACCTAGAGGCAGAATTTTATTAAAAATCGAATCATAAAGCCAGCTGCCGGTCTTATCTAAATTCTCTTCGCCTAAAAAGTCGATTCTTCCTACATCACCGGCAAAGAGCGCATCACCAGTAAAGACCATCCAGGGGTCGCCTTCATAGCCATAAAGAACATAACTCATCGAACCTGGAGTATGACCTGGGGTATGCATAGCTTCAATCTTTAAACTTCCAACTTTAAATTCCTGGCCATCCTGAACAGGCTGACCATACTGGTAATCCAGCTTCTCATCTGCATGCCAGATCTCGGCTCCGGTCCTGGCCTGCAAATCAGTCGAACCGATAATATAATCTTCGTTCCGATGGGTCTCAAAAATCTTAGTAATCTTATAACCTTCTTCGACAGCCTTTTCTAAATAAACATCAATATCCCTTCTCGGGTCAATCACAACAGCTTCATTGCCATCACCAATCAGATATGAGATATGAGCGAGACCTGGTGACTTGATTTTTTCAAATAACATCAATTACCACTCCTTTTTAGTAGTTTAGATATAAAATAGATAAACCATCAGGCTTGCAACAAAAATATATGCCAGTGTTAAAAAACCTCCTGCCTTTAGATAATCACTACTCTTATAATCCCCTGCCGACATAAAGAAGGCATTGACCTGATGGGTTGGCAGCACAAATGAATTAGATGCTGAAACAGCGGCCAATAAAGCAAGTCCCCTGGGATCAATCCCAATCTGATTGCCAATTATCATTACCAGCGGGACCAGTACAACTGTAGCAGCAACATTTGACATAAACAACGTAAAGATACTGGCCAGTAAAGCTACAGCCAGAAGGATTAAAAAGACCGGGCCATCCTGAAGGGGCATAATTATCAGATCAGCCAGGTACTGGGCAGCTCCTGTATTCTCCATAGCTATACCCAGAGGAATCAAGCCAGTTAATAAAAAGACTGTCTTCCAATCAACTGCCTGGTAAATCTCATTAAGCTTAACAATTCCAGAAAGAATAATTAAAACTGCTCCAGTGAAAAAAGCCAGTCCTAGATTAAAGCCTAAAATTATCAAGGCAATAGACAGTAAAAATGATCCAATCGCAATAAAAGGTTTATTACCCCCAGACTTTTTGTTGGACTTAAGGGATGTCAGAAGCACCAGATCTGTCTCAGTCTTTAACTGCCTGATGTTCTCATTTGGGCCATAGACTACCAGGGTATCACCAGGTTGAAAAGAAAAGTCAGAAAAATCTCCACTGATCTCTTTTTCTCCCCTGATCAAATGGACAGGATTAACAAAATAATTTTTTCTGACTGCAATATCTCGAATAGATTTCCCGGCCAGCTCAGAACGGGGCGGAATCATCAACTCAGCAAAGGCTGTATCTTCCAGCTCATGATGATCCAGATAATTATCAAATTCCTGGTCTGAAATTAAATTGTAATCTTCAGCAAATGCATGCAAATCATCTTCTTCTCCCATAATGATAACCTTCTGACCCAGGGCAAACCTGGTAAAGCGCCAGGGAGCATAGGAAACATCGCCAGCTTCCTCCAGGGCCAGCAGATAAAGATTATAATCTGACCAGAGGTTGGATTCTTCAAGTGTCTTATTTAAAAGCTCACAGTCCTCAGTTATGATATAGCTATGGACTGTGGTGGCCAGTTCCCAATTTGAAATCAGCTTCTTCTGCCTCTCCCAGAAACTTTCTTCCTGCTTTAAATCATCTGGCAAAAGTTTATCACTAAAAAGATAAAAATAGCCAATTCCAAATAATAAAACTGCCAGCCCAATCGGAAAGACTGCAAAAAGGTTAAATGGAGCCGCCTCCTGCTGGATCAAAAGGTCATTAAGGATAATTAAATTACCTGCTCCGACCATGGTCAGATTGCCACCTAAAATAACAGCAAACCCGACTGGCATCAAAACCTTTCTCAACGATAAATTCAACCTTCTGGTCATCTTCCGAACAACC
>JBNJEB010000105.1:0-5377 GCA_051745425.1 Bacillota bacterium | reverse complement strand
TCCTCTATCACATTTCTTCTCAGATTAGATATTTACTAAAATGTCTGAACTATTGAAACAATCATAACTATAGCAATTGCAATTGGAACAACTATTTTTATTAAGAAACCATACCAATCACCGATATTAATAATTCCACTTTTCTTATTAGCCTCATCCTGCAGATTTTTAGCCTTCCAGACATAGCCTGCAAAGATAGCTGTTAATAGACCTCCTAATGGTAAGAAGATACTATTAGCAATCCAGTCATAGGAATCAAGAACATCAAAACCTAAGAATGAGAAATCTGACCAGGCGCTATAACCAAGAACCGGTGGAATACCAACTAGGAAAATAATTATCCCAATAATTATTGAAGCCTTCTTTCTCTCCATATCCTTTTCATCTACAGCCCAGGCAACAACTACCTC
Organism: Bacillota bacterium; assembly: GCA_051745425.1. Classification (GTDB taxonomy): domain Bacteria; phylum Bacillota; class Halanaerobiia; order Halanaerobiales; family Halarsenatibacteraceae; genus Halonatronomonas. The sequence goes on along the minus strand of JBNJEB010000105.1, from coordinate 4,967 downwards.
AAGTAATGAAATAGCTGAAGTTAAAGCAGCCACAGATAATAAAACAAAGAATAAGAAACCAAAGAATGATCCTAACGGCATCTCAGCAAATACTGCCGGCAGGGTTATAAAAGTTAGACCTGGACCTGCATTTGGAGATACATCAGTTAGGGCAAATAAAGCAGGGAATATTGCAAAACCTGCAAGAACAGCAATTAATGTATCTAAACCAACAACATAAGCTGCATTATCGCCAATATTTTCATCTTCTGATAAATAACTACCATAAGTTATCATTGCGCCCATACCAAGACTCAATGTAAAGAAGGCCTGAGCAATGGCATCCATTAAGGTCTGGGCTGTTACTGCGCTAAAATCCGGGGTTAGGTAAAAGGATAAACCTTCACCGGCACCTTCTAAAGTAACTGCTCTAAATATTAAGACCAATAGTAATACGAAAAGTATCGGCATTAAAGTTTTAACAGCTCTCTGAATACCTTTAACAACACCGGCACTAATAACTGCAATTGTTATGATCATAAAGACTGCATGCCAGAAAATCGGAACAGCTAGACCTGAAATATGGGCACCAAAAAGTTCACCAAAGGCCATATCTGGAGTAAATCCACTTAATGCCTTGAAAATATATGCCAGTGACCAGCCAGCAACTACTGAATAATAACTAAGAATAACAAAGCCTGTTAAGACTCCCAGCCCACCAACAAGCCACCAGGGTGTATTAGGAGCAAGAGACTTAAAGGCACCAACCGGGTTCTTCTGGGTTTTACGGCCTAATGTCATCTCGGTAACCATTAAAGGGTATCCTATTATAATAATAGCGATTAAATAAATAAATAAGAAAGCGGCACCTCCATTAGTACCTGTTACATATGGGAAACGCCAGATATTACCGAGTCCTACAGCCGAACCTGCAGCTGCTAAAATAAAGCCTAATCGTGTCGTCCAGTGTTCTCTTTGATTTAAATCGTTTTTCATCCGCAATCCTCCTCCTTACTTTTGTGATTTAAACGGTCGCAGCAAGATTATTTAAATTATAATCTTTATATGAGAAAATGTCAAGTTTTATTATTAATTCATAAGTATTTTAATAGACTAAGTAAATAATAGTAAATTAAAAGGCGTATTACTGAATAATAATACGCCTTTTATCTTTTAAAATTAATTCTTCATACCATTTATATAATACCTGACTGCCTGATCTAAAGCCATCCTTAAAACAGCAAGATCATCTATATCTTCCATGCCATATAACGAGAGAGCTGAATACAGCCCGGTATAGTAATGAGGATTCCAATCAGGTTGATCATAATCATCTGCATAAAGCCTTACCATCCAGTCATAAAGACGGCTATATTTTGCCTCAGCCAGATTGATAACCATTCTGGCAGTCTCATCTGGATCATCATAATCAAAGGCATCATGAAAACTAACATAATCAGAAGGAAGCCAGGTTGACACTTCAAGATTTTCAACTCTCTCTAAACGGACCCTGTCAATCTTTTTATCTTTAAACCAGTTGACAAGGATCTTATAAGGCAGTTGAAAATCTTTCTGATGATAGTCTGAATCCTTCCAGGCCAGATAAATATAGGTGGTAATCATATGATGAAGATTTATGATGCCTGAACCAGAGGCCGCCCTTTTTAAGAGTTCTGTCCAGTCTGGCTCTGTAACCAGACTATAATCATCAGGCGCAAAATCCTCGGGAATATCTCTCCGACCTAAATAGGTTATATATGAAAGCAGAGCCGTCTCTGCATACTGGTGATGGGGAAAGACAAGATCTTCAATTACAGGCTGAAAACAGCTTAAGCTATGACCCAGGGAATCTGGAACTGAAAGAGAACCTAGCCCGAGCAGATATTCTGATAAATTTGCTGGATTCTCCTTATATTCCTGAATAGCATAATAATAGCTATTATGGATATTCCCCTTATTAAGCTCTTCTACCATCTTATCTAAAGGCTGATTAATTTGATCTGCACCTTTAAAATCTCCTGCCTGAATATTGAGCCAGTTCCTATTTAGCATTTCTGTCAGAATAACCCTGGCCACCTCTTCTTCTGTTTCTTTACTTAAAATATTATTGATTGAAAGGCGGCGAAGAAATAATGCCATTTTAACCTGATGAAAACTACCATAGGTTAAATTCGACTCAAAGAGCAGTCCTGGTAATAGCTCATCTATCAGGCTGATTAAGGTCCAGTGTTTATTTCTAACTAGCCTATTTAAATATTTTTCAACTCCGGCTTTATCTTTATTTAATAAGAGATCCTGTAAATAGGAGTTCATTTTCTGATACCACCTTAATTATTTTTTATAACTTCAAAGATCTCTTCAAGATCCGGAACATCATCAATAGCATATTTATTAACCCAGACAATCTTACCGGATTCATTAATTAAGATATTGGCCCTTTCTGAAAAACCATCTTCTTCCCTAAATACTTCAAATTTCTTGGCCAGACCACCATGGGGCCAGAAATCTGAAAGCATTTTAAGATTTGTAATATCTAACTTTTTAGCCCAGGCTTTCTTAGATGGCGTTGAATCAACACTTATTCCAAGAGGAACTGTATCATATTCCTCAAAAAGAGAATAATGACCTTCTAAATCTTCCATCTGGGTCTGACAGATTCCAGTCCAGGCCAGTGGATGAAAAGATAACAGTACTTTCTGGCCTTCAAAATCACTGAGCCTTACATCATTACCATCCTGATCCTTCAATTTAAACTGAGGAGCTTCTGTATTAGTGAGTTCTTCAAGAGTCATTTTTAACACCCCTTCTATATCTTAGATTGATAAGCTTTTATCTGCTTAAATTATAACATAATGAGATAAAGTTTACAATTTTACTGAGGTTTAATTATTTTAACTATTATAAATTTTTCAGAATAATTTCCATTCTCTCCTCAAATATCTCAAGATCGCTATCTGCAAGGTCCTGATGGGTCACCAGCCTGATCAATTTTTCGGAAAATTGATTGGTCATAATACCTGCTTCATTTAACTTTTGAGAGATAAACTCTGCTCCTCCCTGATTATTACACTGCAACATAACAAAGTTAGTTGACTGCCTGAAAACTTCTAATTGATCTGACTTAAACCCTTCAATAATTTCCGCCAGCTCTTCTGCCTGCTGATGGTCTGCTTTAAGAACATTCCGATTTTCTAGAGCATAAAGTCCTGCTGCTGCTATAATCCCTGCCTGACGCATACCGCCACCGAGAAGCTTTCTATTCTTTCTGGCTGCTTTAATAAATTCTTTACTACCGACCAGCATTGATCCTACTGGAGCTCCCAGACCTTTAGAAAGGCAGAACATCACTGAATCAAAATCGGCTACCAGTTCTCCTGGATCGATATCTTCCTGATAGGCTGCATTAAAGATCCGGGCGCCATCGAGATGGAGGGGAATATTCTTTGAACTGGCCAGCTCTGCTATAGGCTTAATCTTATCGGTATTATATGAAACTCCGCCTCTTCTATTATGGGTATTTTCCATACAGATTAAACCTGTTTCAGGATAATGAATATTTTCGCCCCGGATTGCATGCTCTACAGCTTCTGGCTCCAGATATCCCTTTTCATCTGAGATAGTTCTGGCCTGAAGACTGCCAAGTCTGGCCAGCCCGCCAACTTCATAATAAAAGATATGACTTTCATCACCTAATATAATTTCCTGGCCTGGGGTTGTATGGGTTAAAAGGGCAACCTGATTGCCCATTGTACCACTTGGCAGAAAGAGGGCTGCTTCTTTTTTTAGAATCTCTGCTGCCCTCTCCTCAAGTTCGTTGATGGAAGGATCTTCCCCATAGACATCGTCACCTACATCTGCTGAAGCCATAATCTGACGCATTTCATTACTGGGTCTGGTTACGGTATCACTTCTTAAATCAATCTTTTTCATATCTGTCATTTATTATACTCTCCTTTTTAATGAATAGTTATATCTGTAAATCTGCCATCGAGTCTGATCAATGGCAATCCCTCTCTGTTCTGATAATAAGACACTTCTGTGCCATCTTCAGTCAGCTGAAAATCATATCTACTCTTGATAGAACCATAATTTGTCCTAAGATCATAGCTCCAGGATTCAGGTGTATCTTTTAAATATAAATCAAGCCCTGAAAACTGTAAATCTAGCTCAAGGTCTGAACTCAACTGGTCTATGATAACCTCGGTATAAGATAAATTTCCGGTTATCTTTTCCTGGACTGAATTAATCTTATAATCGCTAAAGCTGGCTTCAATCTCTAGCGGACCGGTAACCTCTGAAATCTCAACATCTCCATAGCTATTATCGATAGCAACCTGACCAGCGATATTTTTTAGATTAATATCATCAAACCTGCTATAGAGGTCTACAGCCAGTTCTTCTGGCACCCTGATGGTCAAATAAGTAGAAACATTAACCTGCTCCCTATTATCAGGTTTAAGAGTTGAAATTTCCAATTCCTGATTGGCCTGATTTAAATCCAGGGCCACCTCTTTAGCTGTTCTCTCCAGGATTTCTTCAGTTGCAGCCTTAACTTTAATCCTGTAATCAATCCTGATATCATCTCTTTGCTCACCAATAATAATTACCTCGCCAAAACTATTTTCAACTCGCAGATCAGTCAGACCATCACCATCAAAAACTTCTTCGCCGGAAATTTCTGATCTATATTGATAATCTCCATTTGCTGACCAGTCTAAACTACCACTATAGGACAGATCAATATCAAATAAGGTTGCCATCCCCTGATTATCAGCAATCAGTCCGACATCTATATAGACAAAGACCAACAATAAAATTATTGCTATTGTTATAATTCTTTTTCTCGATAACATTCTATTTTCCTCCTTTTATACTTCAAGAACTTTCTCCAGTAATAGTCCTGCCCCAAATATAAAGCCTAAAATCACCAGACTCAGACTCAGAAATGAATTACTGCCAATAGTTATTACTGATTGAAATTCTTCAGC
>JBNJEB010000104.1:0-5575 GCA_051745425.1 Bacillota bacterium | reverse complement strand
GGCAGCTCGCCGGTGAACCTCTCCAATAAAAGCACCAGGACCTCCGCCAACCATGCCATAACGCAAACGAGATTCCTTCATGATTTGCCCCCTTTTTTTAGAAAAGTTTGATTTTATAATAGCACGACCCCTGATAATTGTCAATAATTTCTGAATAATACAACAAAAATAAAAAAGCCTATAAATTCTTACTGATAACTTTAAAATCTACTTAATTATTTCAGTACAATATTACAACTCTCAGCGACTAATTCCTTAATTTCAACTCTTTAAAACTTTAAATAACTCTAAACTAATTATATCACAAATTATCTATATTTACCTTATTAAATTTGAAAGAGGAAGCCCCTATAAGAGCTCCCTGTTAAATGATAATATTAAATTGTTTAAGCAATTCTTATAGTGTAAGACTATTTTACGAATAAATTAGTTATTAGGATTAGATTCTCCAGGTTTATCATCAGGCTTATCTTGATTATGGCCGCCATTACCGTTACCACCATTACCCTTTGCCTCTTCTCCATTATCTTTGCCTTCTCCAGCCTGGCCTGCATTTTCACCTTTGTCTTCAGGTTCTCCAGCTTCATCAGCATCTTTTTGAGCTTGCTCTTTTCTCTCTTCTGCCTCAGCTCTTTTCTCTTTTACAAATTCACTAACATCTTCTGAACCTATATTTTCATTCTCTCCTGCAAAAGTAGTCAGTTCCTGAGCCATTTCTTTTACAGCTTCCCTGTCATTTTCTTCATTAGAAGCAAATTCTGCTAATTCATGGGCGTTCTGTGAAACTGCGTGGCCATGATTATTTTCTGAATCTAGTGATTCATTAAATTCATCCAGTTCTTCTGCTGAAATACCGGCATTCTGAGCTCTAACTATATTAGTTATAGCAGTATAAAAACCTTCAGTATCCATATTCTCATTAACTAATTCATCAATTAAAGATTCAATAGTTTCAACTGCTAAATCGTCTCCTTCATAAGATTCCAGTGCTGCCATGACTGAATGAATATGATTTCCTGCCCCAACAGATTCTAAATACTCTTCAATTTCATCTGCTTCTGCAACTTCTTCTGCCTGAATTGAAACTGTAAAGGTAAAAATTAAGGCAAAAATTACAGCCAGTGAAATAAATGAATTCCTCAAAGATCTCTTTAACTTAAAATCTAACAATAGAATCAACTCCTTAATAGCTTTTTAATTATTTCATAATACTATTATCTCATAATAATAATTAAATTGATGTGTTAATTCATACCTTCGTTTATTTTTCATCTATTAACTTTTGATTTAAGAGAATTGTCCTATTATCTATTTCAATTAAATCTTCATCCTGTAATGAACCCAGCATTTTAGTAACTGTTTCTCTAGTCGTACCTACTATATCCGCAAGTTCTTTATGAGTAAATTTTTGCTCAATACGAATATAGTTTTCTTCTTTAGTTCCAAACTTATCTCCAAGTTCTAAAAGATTATTTTTTAAACGAGCCTCTATTGTTTTAAAAGTTAAATCCTTTATTTCTTGATTGGCATGCTGTAATTGAGATGATAGGATTCCAATGATTTTTAAAGCTAAATCAGGAAAATTTCTAATTAATTCTTTATATCTATCCCGTTCAATAGACAGCAATACCCCTTCAGTCAATGCCTGAACTGAATTGGTTCTAACACCATCAGAAAATAATGCTGTCATGCCAAAAAACTCACCTTTTCCTAGAAGATTTAAGGTCTTATGTCTACCATTAATTCCACTTTTGAAAACTTTAAATAGCCCAGAAATAATTAAATACACTTTATTGCCAGGTTCTGATTCCAAAAAGATTGTCTCTTCCTTATGGCATTTTTGAATATTACTAAATTCTCTAATCTTACTGCGTTCATCTTGAGTCATATTTTCAAGAATAAAAAATTCATTTAAATCAACCATTTTCCTGTCACCTCAATTATTCAAACAAAAAAACTATAGCAATAATGGCTGCTATAGCTTAATCAAATCTCTGCTCATTGCAGCCTGACTGCCCTGACCGGTGGCATTATTCTGGGCTTGCTGGATCTCCTGGCTCATCTCCTGCATGCCTTCCATGAGTTTAGACATTGTTGCTCCGCTCCGATTCATTGACTGGTCCAGGGTCATTGTTGATAATGCCTGCTGAACACTTGCTGTCTGCTGCTGGTTGACACTGCTAATTTAATTAATCTTTATCAATCAGATCATCATCGACCTGGGGTTCAACATCTTCAGCATCGTAATGATATGTCAGCTCATCGGCCATAGCCTGGAGTTTATCCAGTTCTGGCTGGAAGCTTTCGCTAATGATAGTTACCAGCTCATCGCTATTACCTTTGTCTATCCGCTCTCTGACTGAGTTGAGCATGGTATTAAGGCTCTGGCTGGTCTCATTAAAGCGCTGCATTAGCTTCTCATTGCCAGAAAGCTTGGAGCCATGTGACATTACATCCATGGACCAGCGGAGGCCCTGAAGGGCATAATTGAGGATCTCATAGCCATTTGATGTATTACCTGCATCTATTTGAGCTGAAGCCTGGTTAAATCCTTTTATGACTTTTGGTAAGTATTCCTGGAGATCAGCCATCGACTGCTTGATAACTTCATTTACTGTCATTGTAGAAATTTCAATTTCATCAATTTCCTCAAGATCAGGATTATTTAATAAGTTTTTTGTATCAAATTCATCGCCATCAACAATCAGCTTGCTTATTACTTCTCTGCCAAGACCTGTTCTAATTTCATCAAGTAAATCCTCTAAATTATCACTTTTGTAATTATTCAGTTCTTTTTCATTACTATTAATACTTAATTCCATTAAATGCACCTCATTAAATTACAATTTATTAGATTTCCTGTATTATTATATTAACATATTATCTAAATTATTAACAACATAAAACCCAGCACCAATCATTCTCAAACCGATCTTTATTATCCTTACTCTCTTCAGAAAGGATGGCATACCTTTTGAAATTTTCTCTTAAAGCTGACACTATTACCTGATTGACCCTTCTGTCAGCTTCAGTCAAGGGCGAGTCATCTTCCTTGTATTCAACATTAAAATCTTTATTGTGATAGACATCCAGGATCTCTCTGCCAGCTTCTTTACTTAATTTAATTGCCAGGTTAAGTTCGTCTTTAAGCTTCATCTATATCTTCCCCTACTTTAATAATCTCCAGCAGTTTTTCAATTGATTCTTCCACTGATAAGTTATCAGTATCTATAACCAAATCAGGATTTTTTGGTTCCTCATAGGGTGCTGAAATACCGGTAAAATCTTCTATTTCACCTTTTTTAGCCTTTTCATACAGACCTTTAGGATCTCTTGCGGCACAGGTCTCAAGGTCGGCCTTAACATATACTAAAGAGAAATATTCATCACCGATTACTTCTCTGGCATATTCTCTTTTTTCCTCATATGGTGAGATAAATGATACCAGTGTTATGATTCCGGCCTCTTTAAAAAGCCTGGCAACTTCAGCAACTCTTCTGATATTTTCATCTCTGTCCTCGCCTGAAAAGCCAAGATCCTTATTTAAACCTGATCTGATATTATCGCCATCCAGCCTGTAGACAGCCTTACCCTGCTTGATTAATTCTTTCTCTAAATTAACTGCCAGGGTTGATTTACCGGAGCCAGACAGCCCGGTAAACCAGATAACCTGGCCTAACTGATCAAGGTTTTTACATCTATCCTTAAAACTTATATCGCCTTCAACTTTAAATAGATTATCTACCATGGCTTAAAGATAACTCCTTTATCGACAAGTAAATCCTTGACCTTATGGGCAGATTCCTCGTCATTTTCAAATTGAGGTATATGCAGATCATAATCTATATCAGTTGTAATCTTATCACCTATCCAGACAGTCTCTATCTGGCTGTTGCCAATCGTTGTCTCTATTAAATGCAGGTCTTCCTGGGATAATTCAACAGCTGTAACAATTAAGATAGCTCCAGAATCAAGCATGATATTAGAGACCTCAGCCAGTCTTCTTAAATGCTCGTCTTTATGGTTTTTAGTTGTATTCTTGATATCAGCATCAACACCATAGAGCAGGTTACCGATACCTAAAAAGTAGACAATTCTGCCGCTTTCAAAGAGTTCCCTCTCTAAAGCCTTAGCGGTTGGTTTTTTACCGACATCTTCTTCACCGGTTATTAATACCAGGGTTGGCTTCTGGCTGTATTTTTCTGATCTTTCATCTCTTTTGATAATACTGCTTTCCCATTTATAATTTCTCAGCATGACATTCTCTCTGACCCAGCTCTGTCTGTCAGCCAGTGTCTGCTGGATAATCCCTCCGCCGGATATCTCATAATCATCGACAATCACAAACCGACTGGTAGATTCTATCTCACCGGCCAGGTCATAGGAGATAGCCTTATCAAGTTTTAAGGTAACTTCAGCCACGTCATGGCGTCTTACCTCTTCTCGTTTATCCTGCCTTGAGAGATCAGAGGCATCAATAACTGAACTGATATCCTCTAATTCAACCTTCCGCCTGGCAGTATTTAATTTTAGGATATATTCCTTATTTTTCTTTAAGGGTTCTTTACCCAGCCAGAAGATATTGGCCTTAATTCTTTTACCTGTTTCCGGTTTTTTCTCTCTATCTTTAACAGCAACTTCGCCTCTGGTGATATAGATCTGTTCCTTAAGGGTAAAACCTGTTGCCTTGCCGGCTGAGACTCTTTTATGTTCTGGTTCTGCAAAGCCCTCTATTGTTTTAACGGTACTCTTTTTACCTGATGGATAGAAGACAATCTCATCGCCGACATTTAAGGTACCTGAATTAACTGTCCCGGCAACTATTCTTCTATCATCGCCGCCTTTGGTAAATTTATAGACATCCTGGACCGGCATCCGAAAGGGCTTGGCCTCAGGTAATTCCACATTTTCAAAGCTGTCAAGTAATTCCAAAACTGTTTTGCCCTGATACCAGTCAGTCCTGGCTGATTGGCTGGCAAGGTTATCCCCTTCCATCCCGCTGACAGGAATAAAGGTTAGAGGATCAACATCTATCTCGCTTAAAAACTCCCTGTATTCTCTTTCTATATTCTTAAAGACTTCCTGGTCGTAATCGACAAGATCCATCTTATTAACAAGCACTGCTATCTGATCTATCCCTAGCATTGAAAGCATATAGCCATGGCGTCTGGAGTTCTCCTGGACACCTTCGGCAGCATCTATGACCAGAAAGGCTGCCTCGGCACTGGCTGCCCCGGTGATCATATTCTTTAAAAACTCGATATGGCCTGGTGCATCAAGGATTATATATTTCCTGTAATCTGTTTCAAAAAAGATCCTGGCTGCATCTATTGTTATCCCCTGGGACTGTTCATCCTTTAGGGCATCCAGCAAAAAAGCATATTCAAATGGTTTTGAATTCCGGCGGCAGGTCTCTTTTACCTGCTCTAGCTTGCCTTCAGGTAGAGAATCTGTATCTGCCAGCAACCGGCCCATAATTGTACTCTTGCCATGATCTACATGGCCTGCCATTACTAATTTTAAGTCGTCGTTTCTCTGCATCTTACATATACCCCTCTCTTCTCAGTGATTCCAG
>JBNJEB010000103.1:0-5603 GCA_051745425.1 Bacillota bacterium | reverse complement strand
TAAAATTATAGCATAATATTCTGATAATATCAAATAGTTGCTATCTGCTTTGTATTGAAGCAAAAAATATGGTAGGATTAAAGGTGAAAGTTAATTATATTACTTAATTTTTAAGGGGTTGATTTTAATGAAAGTTGAAAAGAAAAATAGCATTACTAGAGGTATGATCTGGATGTTAATTATATCAACGTTATTGTTCTGGATTCCTGTTGCAGGACCGCTGCTGGCAGGCATTGTTGGAGGTAAAAAAGCTGGTGGAGTAGGCTCTGCAATTATTGCCGCCTTATTACCGGCCTTATTGCTTGGAGTATTTTTGTTTTTAGTTTCATCATTGTTAACTGGAATACCTTTATTTGGTGTATTAGCCGCTGCAGGTGGGGCTGCTGCAGGCTTAACACAGTCAGGCCCGATTTTAGTTGGAGCTATTGTCGGCGGACTTCTGGTTGATTAAGAAGATGTTAATTAAAATTGAAGGTCTTAGAAAAACTTATGATAAGAGGCTTGCTTTAAAGGGGATATCTTTCCAGGTTAAACCTGGGGAGATTTTTGGTCTTTTAGGTCCCAATGGGGCTGGTAAGACAACGACAATTAAAATTTTAACAGGTCAGAGGCAGGCAGATTCTGGTCAGGCTTTACTTTTTGGAGTGGAGGTTTTTGGTAATCAGGAACAGCTTTTAAAAAAAGTAGGTGTTGTACCAGAAGATGCAAATCTTTATGAAAGATTAACTATTGAACAAAATTTAAATTTTTTTAGAAGGTTATATCAATGTTCAGATGAACTTATTGATTATTATCTTGAAAAAGTTAGACTTATAAATGAAAAAAATACTAAAATTAAAGATTTATCTAAAGGAATGAAGCAAAAGGTTCTCCTGGTTAGGGCTCTTATTCATCGACCGGAAATTCTTATTTTAGATGAGCCTACTTCAGGTCTTGATCCTGGAGCTGCTAAGTCGATTCATAATATATTACTTGACTTAAAATCTGAAGGAATTACAATATTATTAACTTCTCATAATATGGAGGAAGTTGATAAATTATGTGATAATGTTGGGTTTTTAAACCAGGGTGAATTGGTGGCAAAAGGTAGTCCTATGGACCTTAAGCTTAACTATAGCGAGGACAGAGTTAAGATTTTATATTACAAGGAGAATTCTTCTGAAAATGAATTTGTTGAAGAAACTTTGAATTTAAATAACCCTGATACAGGTGATTTTATATCTGATTTAGTAAAAAGTGAACGAATAAAATCTATACATTCTCTTGAACCGACTCTTGCTGATATATTTGTGAGCTTGACAGGGAGGGGACTTGAAAATGGCGGCTCTTAAAAGGATTCAGGCTATCTTGATTAAAGAAGTTCAGGATATCAAGTCAAATTCTAATATTATGGTTATGTATTTAATGCCAATTTTATTTACTTACATCTGGGAAAACTTTATTCCTGAGATGCCTGCTGGATTTGGAGCAGCTTTTGGTCTGATTTTTTTAGTGGTAATGGTTGGGATGTATGTCCCGTCAATGTTAATTGCTGAAGAGAAGGAAAAAAATACAATTGAGGTCTTAATGCTGTCCCCTGCCAGGCCTATAGAAATATTTATAGGTAAAGGTGTATTAACAATTATTTCTATTATAATAATTTCTTTAATTATAGCCCTGATGGTAGGTATGAGTCTGATTAATCTCTTAATTATTATTATTGCAACCACGCTTACTTCAACTTTCGCAATTTTTGTAGGCATGATAGTAGGGATGATTTCACCTAATCAGATGTCAACAGGGGTTGTGGGGCTTCCAGTTTATTTATTATTACTACTGATTCCACAACTGTCAGGTATGGGGGTTGCAGCAGTTGATTTTATAGCTAAATTTTTGCCAACTTATTATTACTTAAATATACTTGAGTTAACTTTAATAGAAGGGGTAGAAATATCTGCTCTATATTTTCATTTATCAATTATTGCACTTGGTTCAGTAATTATTTTGGTTATTTTATTATATATATATAAAAGAAAGGGCTTGCTGGAGTAAGTTTGTAAACTTCTATATTTTAATTTCTCTTTAAAATAGGTATAATAATAATGAGATGAGCTTAAATTTAAAATAATTAAATATATATGCCTGTTAAGCTTAATAATCATTTTAAGATTCAGTCAGGATGTTCAGGATATTTTATCCTATCAGGAGCAATAGCGGGAAAAAATTTGTAAAGATTGAATAAAAAATATGAGTTCGCAGGATTAAAAGGGAGGTTTTATTAAATGATAGGAGCATTTAATGCACAGGGAGTATTTCAGTTAATAATAGCAGTTCTTGTATTTGGTTTGCTCTATTACTTTTTAATGAAGAAGCGATTTATTTCAGAAGGAAAAGATGAAAAAAAAGCAATTAAAAATGCTAAAGAATCTGCGATTAAAACATCGATTATTTTCTGGGTGTTTTTTATTGTCAATGAGCTTGGGCTTTTTAGTTATCTAATTGAGTTGGTAAGTTAAATTTTCTGTGAAATTTTTTAGAATGGGCAGGAAAACGATATTTAATATTGAAATTATTATCGCAAACTATAATATCATATTATACGAGGGGTGTTATTATTGAAAATCATTATAGCTGGTGGAGATAAAAGCGGGCAGAATTTAATTAAATTATTTTCTGAAAAATCTCGTTTTAAGGTCACTTTAATTGAGACCAATGCCAAAAAGTGTGAATGGATATCAGAGGGCTATCCTGAAGTTAACATTGTCTGGGGAGATGCAACTCATCCCAAGGTCTTAAAGTCTGCCGAGGCTGATAAGGCAGATGTATTTATTGCAGTTATTGGTGACGACAAATCGAATATACTTGCTGCCAAGGCTGCTAAAAAAATGGGAATAAATAAAGTTATGGTCAAAGTAACTGGGTCTGAATACAGAGACCTGGCAGAATTGATGGAGTTTGATGATGTACTAGATCCTGCAGAGGCTGTCTCTGCTGAAATCATTACCAGACTACAGGGAGTTGATTTTGTTAATTTAATCCAGGACCTGCATCTTGATGTTGAATTTACCAAGACCAGGGCAGAGGATATTGAGGGAGCAGAGGGGAAAGAACTCTGTGATTTTCCTGATCTTTTCGAAGATTTAGCTTATCCGATGTTTGTAGTAAGAGAGAATAAACATTATATGCCAAATGAGGTTGAAAAGCTCAAAAAAGATGACATGGTAATATATATGCTGAAGAAAGAACAAAAAAATAAAGTTGGCGAGTTTTTAGGATTGGGGAAAAATTAAGAAGGTAGGTCAGTAATATGAACTTAAAGTTGGATAAAGTTAGGAAAGATACAACAGAATCTTTGAAATATATAATTAAATGGACTTTTATAGCAGTATTGGTAGGGATAATAGTAGGACTTGCCGGGGTAGTTTTTACTGGAGCTTTGGATTTTGGGATTGGATTATTAGCCGGTGTATCTGATACCTGGTGGGTTTATTTTCTGCCAGTTATAGGGCTATTTATGAGTGGATGGTTGACTTCAACTTTTGCCCCGGAAGCAGCAGGTCATGGAACTGATGCAATCATTAAATCTTATAATGAAAATTGGGGACGAATTAATTTTATTGTAGTTCCGGTAAAATTAATCGCTTCCGTTTTTACAATAGCTTTTGGAGGTTCTGCTGGTAGGGAAGGTCCAACTGTTCAGATGGGTGGTGGGCTTGGCTATTTAATTGGGAAAAAATTAAAGTTAAGCCTTGCTGATACAAGAAAAATTGTGATTTGTGGTATGGCAGCTTCTTTTGGCTCGATTTTTACAGCCCCTCTGGCAGGTGGAATTTTTGGGGCCGAGGTCTTATATAGAGATGATATTGAATATAATATGTTATTTACCAGTCTGGTCTCCAGTATTACAGCCTATTTCTTATTTGCAATTGTCATAGGTAAGGAAAGATTATTTAAATTTCCAATTCCCTCTAATTATTCTTTTGTTCCTGAAAGGGATATTTTGCTTTTTGTTGGTATTGGAGTTGTTGCTGGTATAATAAGCCTGGTTTATATAAAATCATTATATGGTTATGAAGAAATTAATGAACATATTAATCTGCCAACTTATGCTCAGACTGCTATTGGAGGAGCATTGACAGGTTTAACTGCTGTAATAGCCACTCCCTTTATTCTAGGAACAGGTATGTCGCTGGTAGAAAAAATATCTGTTGAAGGTGGTTTTTCTTTTGGATTTTTATTTTTGCTATTAATAGGTAAGATTTTTGCTACTTCATTTACCATTGGGTCTGGGGGTAGTGGTGGTGTTGTTGCTCCAAGTTTAACTATTGGGGCAATTACTGGAGCAATCATAGCTAAAGCTATTAATTTTGATTTTCCTCTGGCAATTATTACTGCGACTGCTGCAGGTGTATTAGGTAGTGCGGCCCATATTCCTTTAACAACCTCAATCTTGATTGCTGAAATTTTTGGTATTGAATTAATAATACCAGGCACAATAGTTTGTTTCGCTGGAGCCTGGATTGCAAGAAGTGACACTCTTTACCGGGAGTCATATGTTAGTCGGTTTGAGATGGCAAAAGTACTTCATCACTTTGGTGATGAGCAATAATTTTTTGCAAACTGCCCTGCTTTTTTGGCAGGGTTTATTTTTTAAATACTTTGTGAAAAAAGTGAAAAGATACTACTTGGTAACCGTCGGGTAACCGTCAGGTCCAAATTAAAATATAATTATATTTTGAAATATTTAAGGGGGAGATAGCTTGCTTTTAGAAAATGCAAGAAAAGATTTAGTGAAATATGGCAGGAAACTGGTAGAACAAAATTTGACTAAAGGTACTGGAGGTAATTTAAGTATTTATGATGAAAGTGAAGAGTTAATGGCATTAACTCCCAGTGGAATCCCTTATTTTGATATGAAACCAGCTGATATTGTATTAATGGATTTAGCTGGTGAGATTGTTGAAGGTGATAGGAAACCTTCAAGTGAAGAGGCAATGCATCGGTTTATTTATAAAGAAAGAGATGATATTAGGGCAATAGTTCATGCCCATTCAACTTACTCTACATCACTTTCATTATTGAGGGAATCTTTACCCCCGGCTCATTATATGATAGCTTTAGCTGGCTATGATGTTCGTTGTGCTGAATATGCAACTTATGGGACGAAGGAACTGGCAAATAATGCAGTTAAAGCGATGGAAAACCGTAATGCTGTGTTACTGGCCAATCATGGCCTTCTGGCTGCTGCTGGCGACCTTCCTAATGCATTTAATACTGCTGAAGAGATTGAGTTTGTTGCTGAAGTTTACTGGCGGGCAAAAGCAATTGGAGAGCCTTTGATTTTGTCAAAAGATGAGATGACTTTGATGGAAGAAAAATTCAAGAGTTATGGGCAGGTAAAAGATAGCTAAGCGAGGCGTTTTAAATGGCTGGTAAAATTAGTAGTATTAATAATTTAATCAATAATATAGTATCCAGAAAGACTGCTGAAAGCAGAAGAATTAATGAGGATAAGCCTGGTAACGACCGAGGCTATAAAAATGATAGCAGGGATGCTATCGAGGTATCAGAATTAGGTCAGAAGTTAAAAAAATTACTGAATTATCTTGAAGAAGAAGCGAGTA
>JBNJEB010000102.1:0-5618 GCA_051745425.1 Bacillota bacterium | reverse complement strand
TCAGACTAGAGAAACTCTTGTCAATCAGCTCAAAGAATATTTGCCGGATTTTATTGAATTAAGTAGTTTTGCAATAGATGAGTATTTACCAGAGGCTCTTCCAGATGGTTTAATAGTTATATCCAGCAGGCTTGCCTATGAAGAATTATTGGAGTTCTGGGATTTAGATAAATTAAGTTCCCGGCTGATAATTGCCAGAAGAACTATTGATTTTGATGCTTTAGATGAACTCTTCTTTTTGCCTGAAGGGAGCCGAGTGATTTTTGTAAATGATGTTAAGGAGGCTGCTCTTAATGGAATTGAGGCTTTAGAAGAGGTGGGCCTTGATCATTTAGAATTGATTCCATTTTATCCTGGGCTGGCAGAAGCTCAAATAGATGAGGCCAGACTGGCTTTAACACCTGGAGAAGTAGATAAAGTGCCTGATTTTGTTGAGGAAGTTATTAATATTGGCCCCCGGTTAATGGATTATACTACTATTGTGAGTATTTTAAATTCACTTGGAATTCTCGAAAATCAGGCTAATCGGTTTTCCTATAAATATTTGCAAAAGATAATTAAGATGGGAAAGAAACTGGCTCACTCTGCCCGGGAGATTAACAGGTTAAATTCTCAATTAAACCAGGTCATAAATGGGCTGAATGAGGCTGTTCTGGTTTATAATCCTGAAGGTAAGATTTCTGTAGCTACCGGCCAGGTTAGAAAATTGCTAGACCTTGGTGGAAAGGAATTAGAGGGTAGAGCTGTCCAGGATATTATTTATCGGAAGGATCTTCTCTCATTTTTAATGAATATTGAACAGGAAGAAAAAGAGATTTTTGCCCTTGGCGGCAGCAGTACCTCGGTAAATAAATTTTACCTGCCAGAATCTGATAATATTATAGCTGTTTTTCAGAATGTTCAGGAGACCCTGGCCAACAACCGTCAGTTAAAGCAGGATTTAATTAATCGAGGTTATTATGCCCGCTATACTTTTAAAGATATTATTGGTTCCAGCAAAAAGATTAAAAAGTCAAGAAAGATAGCCAAAAAGCTTGCCAGGACTGAACTGACTATCCTGCTTGAAGGAGAGACTGGAACTGGCAAAGAACTTTTTGCAGGAGCCATTCATAATGCTTCAAATAGAAGAGAAGGGCCGTTCCTGGCTGTAAACTTTTCGGCTCTTCATGATGACCTGATTGAGAGTGAACTGTTTGGTTATGAAGAAGGTGCCTTTACCGGTGCAAAAAAGGGCGGTAAAGCAGGTCTGTTTGAACAGGCCGAAAGTGGGACTATCTTTTTAGATGAAATTGGAGATATATCAAAGAAAGTTCAGGCCAGGTTATTGAGGGTATTGCAGGAAAAAGAAGTTATGAGGATAGGAAGTAATGAGATAAAACCTGTTGATGTAAGGATAATAGCTGCTACCAATAAAAATATCGCCAGTTTAGTAGAGGCTGGCCAATTCAGGCAGGACTTATATTATCGTTTAAAGACAGGTTATATTAGAATTCCGCCATTAAGAGAGAGGAAAGGGGACATTAAAGAGCTTCTGGATTATTTTATTGAAATTGAAAGTGCTCATAAAATAAATATAACTGGTCAAGTTATTGATGAACTCTTAAGTTATAACTGGTATGGCAATGTCAGAGAACTAAAAAATATTTTAAGTTATATGCTTGCTGTCAGCGATGATAATTATCTTACCCTGGAGGATATTCCTGATCCTGGTTTTTTTCAAATAGGGAGCCAGGATAATTTTCATGATTTGCCTGAAGGGTTTGCGAGAAATGAAATAGGTAATGATGATTTTAATTATAATGATTTAAATAATGAAGAATTGTTTATACTTAAGAAGATTAAAGAGGCCAGGCTTAAAGGTGATCTGGTTGGCAGAAAAACTCTGGCTGAATGGTTGCAGGGGACAGAATATGAACTTACAGAATATCAGGTGCGAAATCGTCTGAGAAATCTGGAAGATAAAGGTTATCTTGAAAGAAAAAGAGGGCGTCATGGAACTGTGCTTTCAAAAAAAGCTAAAAAGGTATTAGAATAATTGGTGCTATTGGGCACCAATGAACCTAAAAAAACACCAATTAAAGACCAATATAGACTTGCATTTTGAATCTTTGATTGATATAAGAATATTCTAAGGAGACAACAATTTTATGATCGCTATAATATCAGGTAATTATAGGTTTTTTATAAATATTATATTCTAAAAGAGCTTTTCTGGCATAAAAAATGCAATAATATAATAGTAAGATATTTTTCAAAATAAAAACTATTTGGTCTATCCTGGAGGTGCAGTTTTAAATGGGTATTAGTTCTGACTTTATTTATTTAAAGAATTGTAAGATTCTAAAGGGTTTAGAGGAAGAAATTGTTGATGTTATTATTGCCGGGGGGAAAATTCTTGCCATTGAAAATGAGTTCAATTCTATTAATCTGCCAGGCTTAAAAGAAGTTGATCTAGCAGGAGATTATTTACTGCCTGGATTTATAGATAATCATGTGCATCTTACAGGCGGAGGAGGGGAAAGTGGTTTTGCCAGCAGGACCCCACCTATTAAGTTGAGTCAGATAACAACTGGTGGTGTAACAACAGTTGTTGGTTGTCTTGGCACCGATGGCACAACCAGGAATATGGCTGATTTACTTGCTAAAGCTAGAGGCCTTGCTGAAGAGGGGATTTCTACATATATTTATACAGGTTCTTATCAGTTTCCTGTTAGAACTTTAACTGGAGCTATAGATAAAGATATCATTTATATTGATAAAGTTATAGGGTTAGGCGAGATAGCTATAGCTGATCATCGTTCAGCCCATCCAGATTTAGGTGAATTTCTCAGGGCAGTATCACTTGCCAGGACCGGAGGAATGCTTTCAGGGAAAAGTGGTGTGGTTAATATCCATTTAGGCTCCGGGGAGTCAGGTTTTGATTTTATCGAGGAGGCAATTAGAAAGAGCGAGATACCGCGCTCTCAATTTCTTCCGACTCATGTCAACAGAAATGAAACAATCTTAAATAAAGGGCTTGAGTTTGCTGAAAATGGTGGAAGAATTGATTTTACAACATCAAATGGTGGTATTGAACCAGAAGAAGGTCTCAGGAGTAATGATTTATTAAGGGCTGCCCGGGAGCAGGGAGTTGATTTTGAATTAATATCATTTAGCTCTGATGGTCAGGGAAGTTTGCCGGATTTCAATGAAAATGGAGAACTTGTTGGTCTAAAAGTTGGTAAGGTTACATCTCTTTATGATGAAATTAAAAAGGTTTTGCGTACCGGTGATTTTGAATTAGGAGAGCTTATTCCTCTGATAACTTCTAATCCTGCAAAGGCTTTAGGCTTAAAGAATAAAGGAAAAGTTGAAATAGGATTTGATGCTGACCTGGTAGTTGTTGATAAAGTTGATTATAGGATTGATAAAGTAATTGCAAAGGGTGAATTAATGGTTGATGGAGGGAGTCCTCTTAAAACAGGAACTTTTGAGAAGCTTAAAGAGGAAGGTGGCAATAGTGAATAAAAAGTTTATTTTAAATAGATTGGGTAGAACATTATTAACCCTTGTTGGAGTTTCAATAATTGCATTTATGATTCTTCATCTAGCACCTGGAGACCCGGCCAGAATAATGCTGGGGCAGTTTGCTACTGAAGAAAATATTGAGATTTTCAGGGAACAACATCATTTAGATGAGCCGTTACCTGTTCAGTATGGAGCCTGGATTGGTGGTGTCTTACAGGGGGATTTTGGATATTCTATCAGGTATAATCGGCCGGTAAGTGAATTGATTTTGGCAAGATTAGGGCCGACTTTAACGCTAACTGTGTCAGCACTTATTCTTTCGGTTATTCTCGGTTTTACACTGGGTATTCTGGCGGCGATTAAAAGGAATAGCTGGCTGGATTATATTACAACTGTTCAGGCAATGTTCTGGATATCGATCCCGGCTTTCTGGCTCGGTATATTATTCCTCTACTTTTTCGGGCTTAGACTTCGCTGGTTTCCAATTGGTGGAATGGCCGGAGTGGTCTCATTAGTTCTTCCAGTACTTGCACTGGGGCTTAGAGAGGAAGCCTGGTTTGCCAGGCCAATGAGATCTGAAATGCTTGAAGTTTTAAATCAGGCTTACATTAGGTCTGCCAGGGCTAGAGGAATTAAAGAGAGAGTTATTATTGCCAAACATGCTCTTAGAAATGCCTTGATACCTCTGGTAACAATGATTGCCCTAAGATTGCCCTGGATAATTGGCGGAAGTGTTGTTATAGAAGTTGTATTTGCCTGGGGTGGTATGGGCTCATTATTAGTAAATAGTGTTTTATCAAGAGATTTTCCAGTTGTTCAGTCAATTCTACTTTTGATTTCTTTTGCAGTAGTTATGGCTAATTTACTGGCTGATTTATTGTATTCTGTAATTGATCCCCGGATAAGATTGGAGGACTAAAAAATGGAAGATACTTTAACATATGAAGAAATAAAAAAGGATATAGATAATCTAAAACAGGATAAGACCAGTCAGCTGGCTCTGGTCTGGGCTAGATTTAAAAGAAATAGGCTTGCACTGATTGGCGGAATAATTGTTTTAATAATGGTTTTAATTGCAGTATTTGCTCCTTTTCTAGCTCCCCACGATCCCTATAGAACTGAACCTTTGAAAAGGCTGGAGGCTCCTTCTGCTGAGCATCTCCTTGGAACAGATGCCATGGGTAGAGATATGCTCTCCCGTTTAATATATGGGGCCAGAGTTGAGCTTTCCATAGGAATATTAATTATTCTTTTTGAAGGTACGATTGGTATTACAATGGGGCTGCTGGCAGGATATTTTGGTGGCTGGGTTGATAGTGTTATTATGCGTCTTGTTGACATTTTAAGGTCTTTTCCAGTTATAATTCTGGCCATGGCTATAGCCGGTATTTTAGGTCAGGGTGTCTATAATGTTGTTATTGCCCTTGGAATTGTGGGCTGGACAACCTTTGCCAGGATGGTTAGAAGTAAAATCTTATCTATTAAAGAGAGCGATTATGTTGAGGCGGCAAGATCTATTGGGGAATCGACTCCTTCAATTATAATTAGATATATTCTACCTAATGCTATTTCGACTGCAATCATAATGGTCTGTATAATGATGCCTACAGCGCTGATAGCCAGTGCAACTTTAAGTTTTTTAGGTCTTGGAGTGCAACCGCCAGTGGCTTCCTGGGGCTCAATAATTTCAGCTGGTAGAGACTATTTACTCCAGGCACCCTGGATTTCAACTACTGCAGGCTTATTTATAATGTTTACTGTATTAGGATTTAATTTTATTGGCGATGGGCTGCGGGATGCTTTTGATCCAACAGCAGATAGATCGTAGAACTGGAGGCGAAGAGATAATGTCACCATTACTTAATATAAATGATCTGTATCTATCTTTCTCGACTGAAGAGGGAGAATTAGAGGCAATAAATGGTTTGAATTTAGAGATTGAACAGGGTAAGATTCATGGTCTGATTGGTGAAACTGGATGTGGTAAAAGTGTAACCGGTCGAACAGTTCTCGGGCTTTTTGATAGCAATACTATGATTAAAGGTGGAGAAATTTTATATAAAGGCGATAATCTATTAGCTAAGACTCAACATGAGCTGCAAAGAGATTAT
>JBNJEB010000101.1:0-5688 GCA_051745425.1 Bacillota bacterium | reverse complement strand
CGTTCTACCTGGTCTAGAGTTTCGCGAGCTTTTTCAATTAGTTCGTCGGCTCTCTCATTTGACCAGTTAGTTCTGTTCCAGTCGCCTTCACTATGCCAGACAGAATAAGGATCAGGGTCGGCACCGAAGCTCCAGCCCATGAACCAGGTACTTAAATCGCCATCATCAATCTGGTCAGTCATTGTATTAAATTCAACTCTTTCGATTTCAACATCGAAACCAATAGAATTTAAGTTGTCCTGGGCAAGAGCCATTAACTGATCGATAAATTCAGAACCAGATGAGGCAGTCATAGTAAATTCTAGAGGTTCGCCATCTTTTTCATAGACGCCATCATCGTTCATTTCCCAGCCGGCTTCTTCTAAGACTTCCTGGGCTTTATCAGGATCATGTTCATACTGGTTTAAGTCGTCGGTATAGGCCCAGCTAGCCTGGGAGATAGGTGAGTTAGTTGATACAGCTAAACCACTCATAACTACTTCATGGAAGCCACCTCTGTTAATACCATAGGCCATAGCCTGACGGACAGCCTGGTCTGCTACTGGAGTATCAGCTTCGACATTAATACCGATATAACCGAAACCATCTCTAATAGATTTATGAAGGGTTATATTTTCCATTTCAGTAAATCTATCGAAGTTTTCTCCAGGAGGGTTGGCATAATCTATTTCGCCACGCTCAGCCATCATAACAAGAGCCTGGTCATCGACATAACGGATAACAATTTCGTCTAGATAAGGACGACCAGATCTGAAGTCTTCGAAGTAAGACATTCTGACATATTCATCATCACTATATTCTTCGAATTTAAATGGTCCAGAACCGATAGGATTTTGATTGAAGTCAATACCTGATAGTTCAGAAACTTCATATTCTCCTAAGATATGCTCTGGAACAATCCCAAAGATAGTTGTCTGGACTAAGAAAGGTGCATAGGTGCTGCGGAGTTCAATCTCGACTGTATGGTCATCGATTATACGGACGCCGGATACTTCATCTGCTTCGCCTTCAGTAAATTCTTCAGCGCCATCGATTTCCGTAAAGTTGGACTGTCTAACACCATCATAATCTGGATGTAGAAATGTTTCAAATGTAAACTTAACATCTTCAGCAGTAACAGGTTCGCCATCATGGAATTTAGCTCTTTCATCCAGGAAGAAGGTATAGGTATTACCATCTCTTTCCCAATCCATTGCAAGAGCTGGAATAGGATTACCCTCAGGATCAATTTTATTTAATGGCTCAAAGACCATGTCAATTACCTGAGCATCATAAGTTGTTTCAGAAAATAACGGGTTAAACATACCTTCAGGAGACTGGGTTTCAGCCATAACTAAAGTTCCACCATAGGTGTATTCATCAATTATTTCTTCCGGGTTTCTATCCTGTGCTGCAGCTGTAAAAGTAAAAGCTAGAACTAATGCTAATGTTAAAACTAAAATTTTTCTCATCTAAATTTTCTCCTCCTCATTTAGTTAAGTTAATCTTATTGCTTTTGTTTTCGTTGACTGTTAAAGTCATGCTTAACCAATAAAACAGAAGTTTTTTCACCTCCTTAATATAATTATAATAATGAAAAAAGTTTGACAATAAAATCGCCGAGAATATTACACTCAGCTTCTTATTTAATATATTCTATTTCAATAAGCAAAATCCTTTAAATAATTTAGATTTATTTTTCAAAGTAAAAAAATCACTATAGTATTGAAAAATAGTATTGAAAATAATATCTATTTAATGCAGGAAGTGTTGGGTTTTCATAGAATTATTGAAATAGAATAGCTAAATTAACTGTCTATATTATTATACATTATTTTTGATTAAGTGGCAAATATTATTAATTTCAAGGAGGGATTGAGATGCCTGAAGGTCTTTTATTACCACATCCACCGATTATAATACCGGAAGTAGGTGGAAAAAGAAGAGATGAAGCTATAAAAACTATTTCAGCTTTTGAAGAAGCCGCTGAAGAATTTGTAGAAGATGATCTAGATTTAATAATATCTGTTGGACCTCATGGAGAAATTGACTGGAATCAGTTGACAATTGATCAGGCGAAAAATCTGGAGGGAAATTTAGGTAGCTTTAATGCCAGGAATGTAAGGTTTAAATTAAAGGGGGCCAGCGAGCTTGCAACTGAAGGTGTTAATCACTTTAATCAGAAAAGCAATTTTGATGTGAAAGGAATAAATAGTGGCAATTTAGATCATGGTTTGATGGTTCCAGCTTATTATTTAAAAAATGCCGGACTTTCAATGGATATTCCCTGGTTAAAATTAAATATTGCTTTCTGGTCGGCTGAAAAATTATATGAGTTTGGTAAAATTGTAATGGAGCAAGCATTAGAGATGTATAATAATCCTAAAGTTATAATTAGCGGAGATCTATCTCATAAAATTAATCACGACTCTCCAGCAGGATATTCTCCAGCTGGTGCTAAATTTGATAAAAGATTAGTTAATGATTTAAAGACAGGTAATCTGAGCAGTTTATTGAATTATGATGAGAAGTTTTTAGAAGAAGCCGGTGAATGTGGCTATCGACCATTAATGGTTGGTTTTGGCCTCTTAGATGGAAGATGGAATGAAATAAAAGTTAAATCCTATGAAGCTCCGTATGGTGTTGGTTATGTAGTTGCTGGATTTTATAGGTAAAGTCTGACATAATAAGATAGTAGAGGTGATATTCAGATTATGGCTGAAAATAAATTAGATTTAGGATTTGAGCCTGTTAAATTGGCCAGAGAGAGTTTAGAAGACCATTTCTATAATGATGGAATAACTGAGGAAAAACCTGAGGGACTGGATTTTAGGGCTGGAGCATTTGTATCAATTAAGAAAAAAGTTGATGATTCCCTACGAGGCTGTATTGGAACTATAGAAGCAACTCGAGAAGATATCTATGAGGAAATAATTAATAATGCTTATAATGCTGCTTTTTGTGATCCAAGATTTCCTGAGTTGCAAGAAGATGAATTAAATAATATAATTATTTCAGTTGATCTTATAATGCCGGCAAAGAGGATAAACGATATTGAAGAGCTTGATCCTGAAAAATTTGGGGTTATATTAGAAAGAGGAAGGAAGAAAGGCCTGTTATTACCGGATTTAGATGGTGTGGATACTGTTAAAGATCAGATTTCAATTGCAGCCAGAAAAGCAGGGATAAGTTTTAATGATATCTTTGACCAGGAAACAAAGATATATCGGTTTGAAGTAATTCGTTATAAGGAGTAAAAAATATGGAAGCAAAACAAATTCAATGTAATATCTGTCCCCATAACTGTAAATTAAAGGAAGGTCAGGAAGGCATCTGTATGGCCCGGGTGAATAGAGATGGTGAGATTGTGCCTTTAAATTATGGTGAAGTTGCTTCTATGTCAGTTGACCCGATCGAAAAGAAACCATTATTTCATTTTAAACCTGGCAGTCAAATTTTATCTATAGGTACCTGGGGCTGCAATATGAAATGTGGTTTCTGCCAGAACTGGCAATTGAGCCAGCAGAAAGTCCCTACCAGGCATTATGAACCTGAAGAAATACTTGCTGAGCTTAAAAAACGAAGTTTATCCAGTCTGGCCTTTACCTATTCTGAACCTATTATCTGGTATGAATATGTTTATGATACTGCTTATTTAATGAAGGAAAATAATATTGATACTGTAATGGTCAGTAATGGGTTTATTAATCAAGAACCACTTTTAAAACTTCTGCCCTATATTGATGGCTTTAATATTGATCTAAAAGCGATTGATGATGATTTTTACAGGCAGGAATGCAACGGGAGGCTGGAACCGGTAAAAAACACAATTGAGAAAATAGCCAGCTCTGATTCTCATCTGGAGATAACTAATTTGGTTATTAGAGATAAAAATGATAGTATTAAGAAGTTGGAAGAATTAATAGATTTTATTAGCTCAGTTGACAGAGAGATTCCCTTACATCTTTCTAGATATTATCCAGCTTATAAATATGAAATTGAAGCAACAGAGATTGATCTTTTAAAAAAAGCCTATGATTTAGCCAGTCAGAAATTAGATTATGTCTACTTGGGTAATATAAGAGATATGGATTATCGGAACACAGAATGCCCTAATTGTGGGAGGACTATTATAGATAGGGATTATAGAATTAAATTGAAGCTTGAAGACGAAAAATGTAAATATTGTAACTATAAAATTAAAGGTTATTTTTAATATTATAATTTAGGAGCTGATTATTTTTGGGAAAGTTATTTGGAACTGATGGAGTTAGAGGAGTCGCCAATCTGGAATTAACACCTGAGCTGGCTTTTAAAATTGGGGAAGCTGCTGCAGAGGTTTTAGCAGGTGGGGCTGCTGAAAGTAAAAGCAGAATTATCTTAGGTAGAGATACCAGGATTTCTGGAGATATGCTGGCCTCTGCAGTTATTGCCGGTGTAAATTCGATGGGGGTTGATATTATTGATTTAGGGATTGTTCCTACCCCTGCAGTCTCATTTTTAACTAATAAAAAGGACCTGATTGGCGGTATAATGATTTCAGCATCCCATAATCCAATTGAGGATAACGGAATTAAAGTTTTTGGAGGAACTGGCTGTAAGATTTCTGAAGAGCTGGAAGAAAAAATTGAAAATGCAATGGCAGTTCCAACAGAACCAGATTCCAGACCTACCCATGCTAAGGTCGGGCAGGTTATTTATGACGAATCATTAATAGAAGAGTATATTCAAAATGTAGTTTCATCAGTTGAGAACGATTTGTCTGGATTAAAAGTAGTCCTAGATTGCGGACATGGTGCCGGTTATAAAATTGGCCCAGAGATTTTAAAAGAATTAGGGGTAACTGATTTAATAACAATTAACGCTGGCGGGAAAGGTGATTTAATCAATGTTAATTGTGGTTCAACAGATACTACCGGTCTTGTGGAGAAAGTAAAAGAGACTGGTGCTGAGATTGGGATTGCTTTAGATGGTGATGCTGACAGGGCTATATTAGTTGATAATTCAGGGAATATAGTTGATGGAGATAAGATTATGTATCTTTCAGCTTTATCAATGCAGGAAAATGGAAGCTTGAAGAAGAATAAGATTGTGACAACAAAATATAGTAATTTAGGTTTAGGTGAATCACTAGCAAAATATGGAATTGAGGTTTTAAAGGTTAAAAATGGAGATAAATATGTTCTAGAAGGCTTAAAAGCCAATAACCTTAATTTAGGAGGTGAGAAATCCGGACATATCATCTATTTAGATTATAATACAAGTGGCGATGGAATTCTGACAGCAGTTCAGGTTATGGATTATATCAGCCAGGGAGGTGAGAGTTTAACTGAATTATTAGAAGGATATCAGGAATGGCCCCAATTATTGGAGAATGTACAGGTCAAAAATAAAGACTGGGAAGATAATCAGGTTATAAATGAGGTGATAGCCAGAGCAGATAAGGAGATTGAGCCAGGCAGAATCTTTGTCAGGGCTTCAGGAACAGAACCTGTAATCAGGGTTATGCTGGAAGGGAAAGAACTTGACTTGCTGGAAAAATGGAGAGATGAATTGGCAGATGTTATTGGAGAAGAATTGA
Source organism: Bacillota bacterium (assembly GCA_051745425.1). Lineage (GTDB taxonomy): Bacteria > Bacillota > Halanaerobiia > Halanaerobiales > Halarsenatibacteraceae > Halonatronomonas. The sequence continues at coordinate 128 of JBNJEB010000101.1, read as the reverse complement.
ATTAAAGCGCCTGATCCTATTATTTATTAGGACGACGAGGTTGGGGATTATCGAACTATTCGGCGGATGTCCCCAGGTCAATCTGCCTGACCTTAAGTCTGGTGATAAAATCTGGAGGTAACTTTAGA
>JBNJEB010000100.1:0-5714 GCA_051745425.1 Bacillota bacterium | reverse complement strand
CATCTCAAGGGGGCAGCCGATGTTGTCAGCACTTTCAAAAAATTACACAAAAAATATAACCTTAACCATAAAGTCCATCTCAAAGCAAGCTTCTGCCAGGGCCACTGTACAAATGGCGTGGCGGTCAACATTGACGGCAAAATAATAACTGGAGTCAATCCAGACAATGCTGCAACTAAATTCAAAGAACATTTAATTGAGGGGGATCACAATGGAAGTTTTAATTGATCAGAATGTAAAATGCCAGGACTGCCATCGCTGCATCAGAGAATGTTCAATTAATGCAGTCGGAGTTGAAAATGAGCAGGCCTGGACTATTACCGATTTCTGTATCTACTGTGGCCGCTGTATCAATGTCTGTCCCCAGGGCGCCCCTCTTCCCCAGGATCAGACAGAAATAATCAAAAGTCTGTTAGCAGGTAGCAGTCAAACTGCCCTGTCTCTGGCCCCTTCTTTTTATGCCAATTATCCAGATAAATCCCCAGAAGAACTGGCCGGGGCATTAAGACAAGCAGGTTTTGACATTATCGCCGAAACTGCCCAGGGAGCAGAAATCTTATCACCGATCTTAAATCAGGAAATATCAGGTAGCAATCAACCAGTAATCTCCAGCAGCTGTCCTGGAGTCGTCAATTTAATCGAAAAGCATTATCCTGAATTAATTCCAAACCTTTCTTCTCTTTTATCACCGGCCTTAATCCATGCCCTCCATTTAAAAGAGAAATATGGTCAGGAGATTAAGGTCATCTTTGCCGGGCCCTGTCTGGCCAAGATAGATGAAGCCCTTAATGGCAGCTCCAATATAGATTACATTTTAACCTTTCAACAGTTAGATAAACTCTTAAATGAGAGCAACTCTTTTACAGGTCAGGCCTGCCAGCTAGATGAATATTCCAGTGGAAGAGCAGTGGCCTATCCAGTAGAAAAAGGGGCAGTTAAGGCCACTGGATTTAATTCTAATAACGGCCAGGCTCTCTATGGCTCCGGTATTGATGAATGTGTTGCTATTTTGCAGGATTTAAAAGCAAACAGCCTGGATGCCAGGTTTATAGAACTTTTAATCTGCCAGGGAGGTTGTATTAACGGTCCCTTTATCTCTAAAGACAATAGCATAGCCAGGAGAAAACAGGTTATTAAAAATATTTATAAAAAAAGAGCCAGAAATGATACTAAACTAGAACATAATTTTAAATCAAACCAATTGAGCCGTAACTATACTAATAAAAAGGTCAAATATCCTGAACCAGCTGAATCAGAAATCCAGGAAATTCTTAAAAGCATTGGTAAGTACAGCGAAAAAGATGAAACTAACTGTGGCGGCTGTGGCTATGATAGCTGTAGAGATAAGGCCATCGCTATCTATCAGGGACTGGCAGAAGCGGAAATGTGTATTCCCTATATGAAAAAGAAGGCAGAATCTCTTTCCAATATTATTTTCCAGTCATCCCATAATGCCATTATAGTTGTCAACCCAAAGATGATAGTTCAGGAATTTAATCCAGTGGCAGAAAAGTTATTTAATCACCGGGACCGCACAGCCACAGGTAGATCTTTATATCGTTATCTCGACCCTGAACTATTCCAGAAAGCCTGGCAGGAAAAAAGAAAGATCAGGAAAAAGGAAGTTGCCTATGAAAAGTATGATCTCGTTACCGAACAGAATATCTTTCCTATCGAAGAACATGAGGTAATTGTCGGGATCTTTGCAGATATCACAGAAAAGAAAAAAAGGCAACAGGAAGTTAAAGAGATGAAACAGCTGGCAGCCGAAAAAGCCGAGGATGTCGTCCATAAACAGATGAAAATTGTCCAGCAGATAGCCAGCCTTCTTGGAGAAACAACTGTAGAAACAAAGTCCGCCTTATACGATCTCACCAGATTAATCCAGGAGGAAGATTAAGATGAAACATGTAGTCGAAGAATTCTATAAAAATATTCCTGGCAAAAACGAAGAAGTCTGCGGCGACCATGTGGAAATTTTAAAACAGAAAAAATCAACTATTATCGTTCTTTCTGATGGTTTAGGCAGCGGTATCAAGGCAAATATTCTGGCCACCTTAACTTCAAAAATAGCAATCGGTCTTTTCAATAAAGACCTTCCTCTAAAAGAGGTTATTGAAACAATAATTGATACCCTGCCGATCTGTGAAAAAAGAGGGATAGCCTATTCGACACTGGCTGTTTTAATTATCAATGAAGATGGCAGCGCCAGATTGATTGAAATGGATACTCCCTTTGCCTTCTATTACAGAAATGACATGATTAAAAAGATTGATAAAAAGAAGATTAATATCAGAGGTAAAACAATCTATGAATCAAATTTTAAAATGGGCCTTGATGATAGAATCTTTTTAGCCAGCGATGGGGTCATCCATGCCGGAATCGGTGGGCTTCTGGATTTCGGTCTGGGCTGGGAGGGAACAGCTCGCCATCTTGAAGAATTATCCAGGAGAAATAAAAGCATGGAATATATAATTAAACATATGCTTAATATCTGTAAGGCTTATTATTTTGGTAAACCAGCCGATGATATTACCCTGATTGGTATTCAATTTAGAAAAGAGCATAAATTGACAATCCTAACAGGCCCTCCTCAAAAAGAAGCAGATGATAAAGTAGTTGTCAATAAGTTGAGCAATGCCACCGGTAAAAAAGCAATCTGTGGAGGCACTACAGCCCAGATAGCTTCCAGAGAATTAGATAAAGAATTAAAATGTGACCTTGGATATTTTGATAAAGATGTTCCACCAATTGGCCATATAGAAGGAATTGATATTGTAACAGACGGCCTTTTAACTCTAAATAAAGTTCTGGATTATTTGAGAGATTACAAACAGGGTGAGATGTTTCCTAAAAGAAATGATGGGGCTTCCTGCCTGATGCAGATGCTTTTATATAGTGACAAGATTGATTTAATTGTAGGTAGATCTATGAATGAATCCCACCAGAGTTTAAATCTCCCGCTAGAATTAGGAATAAGAAGTCAGATAGTCGATCGAATTGCAAATCATTTAAGACGCTTAAATAAAGAAGTAAAAATAGAATGGTATTAAATGGAGGAAGATAAATATGACTCAAAATAAAATTCAGGTTGAGATCTGTATCGGTACCCCCTGTTTCCTGATGGGCGGTCAGAACCTCATCGAAGAATTAGAATGGTTACCTTTTAAATATAAGAGTAACTTCACTTTTAAAGCAAGCCAGTGTATTGATCAGCACTGTAAAAATGCCCCGATAGTTAGAGTAAATAATAAAATTTTTGAGAATGTCAGCCTGGAAAAATTTAAAGATATTCTTGAGCAACATCTGGTTCAGGAGGAGATATAGATGCTAGATCAAACTGTTTCAGAACTTGTAAAACTAAAAAGAAAATTATATATAGAGCTGGTTAGCCTGGCCCGGCAAAAAAAATTAGCAGATGCTGAAAAACTTATCTATAAACTGATTAGAGAAGATACACCTCGCTATCGCTGCTGTCAGTATAAGGAGAGAGCAATTCTAAAAGAAAGAATAAAATTAGCCCTGGGCTTTGATATAGAAGACAATACCCCTATTTCTCAATTAGCAGCCAGGGTCGATCAGAAACCTCTGGATGAGGATGTCATCAATATCTTAAGTCTGGCCTGCGACAGTTGTCCTATCGATAAATATATAGTAACTGATTCCTGCAGGAACTGTGCTGCTCATCGCTGCCTTAATGCCTGCCCTAAAGATGCTATCTATATTATCAGTAATAAAGCATATATTGACCAGGAAAAATGTATTGAATGCTCCCGCTGTAAAGATGTCTGCCCCTTTGGAGCAATCAATGAAAATATCAGGCCCTGTGTTAAAGCCTGTGCCACCGGCGCCATCAGTTCTGATGCCAGGCGCCAGGCTACAATTGATAAAGATATCTGTGTAAACTGTGGCCACTGCCTTAAAGGCTGTCCCTTTGGAGCTATCGGCGATAAAAATAGAATAATCCAGGTTACCAATAGCCTCTTAAACCCTGACCAGAATACTGTGGCCATGCTGGCCCCTTCTTTTCCTGGCCAGTTCGGCTATAATGTTAATGCAGCAACTTTAAAGACAGCTTTAGAGATAATGGGCTTTAATCAGGTAATTGAAGTTGCTGAAGGTGCTGATAAAGTCATGAAAGAAGAGGCAGAAGAAATCCTAGAACTAAAAAATACAGAGGCCAGTTTAATGACCAGTTCTTGTTGCCCGGCCTTTACTGAACTAATTATAAAAAATTATCCTGAATTTGCTGAAAATATCTCTTCCTTAACCTCTCCTATGGAAGTTATTGCCTCAAAAATAAAAAATCAGAACCCTGAAGCCAGAACAGTATTTATTGGGCCCTGTCTGGCCAAAAAGACTGAAGCAGCCAGACATAATACCGTTGACGAAGTTCTTACTTTTGAGGAACTTCTCTGCATGATTGTAGGCTGGGGAATAAATCTAGAAAAATTAAATCCTACTGGAGAATTTAATAATTCTATTTCAGATGAAGCCAGATCCTTTCCAGCAAGTGGCAATGTAGCTGCTGCTATTAAAAGTGAGCTCTCTGAAACTGATAAATCCCAGATTAACTTTAAGACAGCCGCCGGTCTCAAAGAATGCAGTGATTTTTTTAAAAAATATAAATCAGATAATAAATTTGATTTCCTTGAAGGAATGGGCTGTAAGGAGGGCTGTATAGGTGGTCCTGGTACAGTAATAAATCCTAAAATAGCAAAAAAGATGGTTGAAAAATATATTAATAACCATCAACAGGTCAAATCCAACCAGGTGAATAAAATTGCTGGATTATAAAATCTACTTTACCGGAAAGATAATTCATCTTGAATTGACAGATTCCCAAAAAGGGCATTGCTCTATTTTTGTCTTTAAAAATGAAAGCCAGGCTATTAAATTCAAAAAATCGCTGGAAGAATATTTAAATCTAATTAAATCTCCTGGTAATCTGGAAAAACTTATATCCAGACTGGATTATGAAACGTTAATAAATCATAAAGATCTTGAAATCATGGAGGCAGCAAATAATAATTTACCTGGATTTTATAAAACAGCCCTTAAAGATAATATCAGTAAGATTTATTTAGGGGCAAGCTTCTCCTGATCTTAATTCTTGCAACTAAAGAATTCAAGAATTTTATTTAGCTCTTTTTTCAAATATCAAAAGTTTATACATTTCTAATGAAAGTTTAAGTATCACTCATTTTAAATTTATTATATACCTTTATTCCTGCCCCAACCAGAAGAACAATAAAGCTACAGTAAATAAAGCTCCATTTCAAAAATGTAAATACCGGTGTCAACTGATCTACCAAAAAAGTTCTAGCAGGATATCTGTACATCACTAAAGAAGCTCCAGTATTTTCAAGAAAATCAAAGATCATTCCCAGTAAAGGCAATAATAAAAGATGCCTGACTAACCTGGAGGCAAATATTTTCAGGACAAGCGTCATCCCTGTCCAGAGAAAGAAAAAGTATACCAGAGGCCAGATAATATCAAAGGAAAAGCGGGAGCGGATATAATAGCTCCTGCCCTCTTCGCCATAGGCCTCAGCCATCCGATATAGATCAGCCTGGTTATAAATAAAAGAAGAATCTGGCGTCTGCTCAAATTCTAATTTTTTACTGGAACGCTCAGATTCCCAGGGAAGAACAACAGTTAAAAATATAATGAATATCAATAAAGCTGCCAGAAATATTTTCCCTGTAAGATT
>JBNJEB010000099.1:0-5807 GCA_051745425.1 Bacillota bacterium | reverse complement strand
AAATTGATGAATACGTATACAAAATATAATTAAATATTTAAAATAAGAGTATAATCCTTTATAATAACAATAAGAACTCTTATGATCTAACTTTACAAGAAGCAGGTCATAGGAGTTTTTTATTTAATTTTTTTGAATACGTATTCAAAAATTACAAATTATACAGGGAGTGTGATATAATAAGAGCAGAAAATTAAAGAGAGGTGCTTAAAATGGCAACAATGGAAGAAATTGCAGAAAAAGCTGGGGTTTCACAGGCAACTGTTTCTAGAGTGATTAATGGTCACAGTGGTGTGAGTGAGAGAAAAAGAAAACTGGTTTTGGAGTGGGCAAGAAAGTTGGATTATCAACCCAATCGCACAGCTCAGAGTTTAAAAAATAATAAGTCTAATTTAATTGGTCTGATTGTTAGTGATATTTCTAATCCCTATTTTGCAGAAATTGTTCATGCAGTGGAAAAAGAGGCAGCTAATAATGGATACAATATAATACTCTGCAATACCGAAAGTAATCTTCAAAAAGAAAGAGAATCAATCAATACCTTACGCAGCAGACAGGTAGAAGGAATATTAATTGTGCCTTCAGATAAATTAGCACCACATTTAAAAACAATTAAAAAATTAGATATACCCTTTGTAGTAATTACTCAGTTTTCTGATCTATTTGCTTCAGTAGCAGTAGACCATGCTAAGGGTGGAGAAATGATAGTCAGACATTTAGCTGATCTTGGTCATACAAAGATTGGTTATATAGGCCCTCTAAAATATGCTGGATATAGTGAAGATAAATTTGAAGGTTATAAAAATGGCTTAAAAAAATCTAATTTAGAATTTAATCTTGAATACGTAATTGAAACAGAAGGAGGGGCACCAGAACTAAGCTCCCAGGATGTTTTTAAAAAAGTTAATCAATTTCTAAAGCAAAAAGACAGGTCTTTAGCTACAGCCTATTTTGCTTATAATGATCTGGCAGCATTTGAAGCTATTAAAGCCTTTGAAGATCATAATTTAAAAATCCCGGAGGACATAGCAATTGCTGGCTTTGATAATACCTCACTGGCCCAGATAAACCGCCCAGGTTTAACTACTATTTCTCAGCCAATTAAGACAATAGGTCATGTAGGATTAGATATGTTGTTTGATAAGATTAAAGAAAACAAGGAAGATGAAAAAATAATTTTAGAACCGCAGTTAATTGTTAGAGAGTCAACTTTGAAATATAGACGAAGCTAAATTATAAGGAGGAAAAATTTTGAAAAATAAATTATTAGTTTTATTGCTCATATCATTTTCGTTAATGATGGTTATGACAGTAAATGCCGCTGCTGAAGAAGTTGAGTTAGAATTCTTTCTTTTAGGTGGACAGGCTGAAATAGATGCTCAAAAAGAAGTTGTAAAAATGTTTGAGGAAGATCATCCAGACATTAAGATTAATACAACCTGGGTTCCAGGAGAAAATTATTATGATAAGTTAAAGGTAAGAATTGCAAGTGGTAATTCACCCGATATAATGAGAATAGTTATTGAACAGTATCAGGATTTAGCTGATAGAGGTGCTTTTTTAGATATTAAACCTTATGTTGAAGAAGATAAGGCAAATAACCCTGAATTTGCAGCTCAGATGGATGATTATTTTGATATTTTAATTGATGCTCTGGAATATAAAGGTAGTCTTTATGGTTTACCGGGAGACTGGAATAATGCTGTAATTTTTTACAATAAAGACTTATTTGATGACGCAGGAGTAGAATATCCAGAAGCAGATTGGACTGTAGAAGAATTTTTGGCTGCATCTAGAAAGCTTACAAAGGATACAAACGGTAATGGTCAGATAGACCAGTATGGATATTTAGTAACTGGTGATTGGTTTGACTGTATAGCCCCCTGGATCTTTACTTTTGATGGCCAGATTTTAAGTGATGACTGGAGCCGGGCAGAAATCAACTCTCCTGAGGCAGTTCAGGGAATTAAATTTATTAATGATCTGGTAAATAAATATGAAGTATCACCTACTCCAGCGGTTATGAAACAGTTTGGTGGTTCTCAGTTCTTTATGACTGGTAAAGTTGCCATGGCTCATTATGGAAGATATATGGTTTCAGCATTTAGACAGGCTAACTTTGACTGGGATATTCAGGAACAGCCTGTTGGACCTGCAGGTGGAAGAGGAGTTCCCTTTGGACTTGCTGCAATCAGTGCTGCAAAGGATACCGAACATCCAGAAGCAGCATATAAATTTATTAAATATTTTTCTTCGCCAAAAGCTGTTGAAGTATTTAATAGTTTAGGAAATTCAAATCCAGTTTTAGAATCTGTAGCTGAAACTGATGAATTTAAAAATCCAGAGTTACCACCAGAGAACCAATATGCACTTATTGAAGCAATTGAATATTCTCAGTTAATTCCATCTCCTCCAGGCAATAATGAGATTATGGATAGTGCAACTTCTGTTTTAGATGAATTACTGGTTACAAATGAAATCAGTCCTCAGGAAGCAGCAGATAAAATTGCAGAAGATATTAACAAAATTCTATCTGAATAAAAGACTAAAAAACCGGGCTTCAAATTGGAGCCCGGTTAAATATAAGGAGGTTTAACAGTGTCTATTTATAATAAATTAGGTAGCAATGATTTGGAAAGAAAACAGGCTGTAGCAGGATATTTATTTATACTTCCAAATTTAATTGGTTTTATGATTTTTGTTTTTTTGCCTTTACTAGCATCACTATTTTTAAGCTTTTTTAATTGGGATCTTATTAATACTCCTGTTTTTGTAGGTTTTGATAATTTTATTAAAATGTTTAAAGAACCTTTATTTAGAAAGACTTTAATCAATACTGTCTATTATACACTCGGGGTAGTTCCTCTGACAGTTGTTTTTGGTATGATACTGGCTGTTTTAGTAAACAGTGTTAAAAAGGGTTTTATCTATAAATTCAGTTTTTTTATGCCTTATTTAATTCCTATGGTAGGTGCAGCTTTAATCTGGCAGTCAATTTATATGCCCAATTTTGGGATTTTAACATATTTATTAGATCTAATTGGTATAACTTCACCTCAGTGGCTTTCTGATCCTGACTGGGCTATGCCAGCAATTATTATTATGAGTGTTTGGAAAAATATTGGTTTTACATTTATTGTTTTGTTGGCAGGTTTACAGGGGATACCGAATAGATATTATGAAGCAGCTGAAATAGATGGTGCTAATTCTCTTCAGCAGTTTTTTAGAATAACCGTTCCTTTATTAACACCAACAATATTTTTTACAGTTGTAATATCAATGATTGATTCTTTTAAAGTTTTTGATCAGGCCTTTATTTTAACCAAGGGTGGACCGGCAGATGCTACAAAAACATTAGTCTATTATATTTATACTCAAGGATTTGAATATTTTAGGATGGGATATGCAAGTGCTGTTGGTTGGTTTTTATTAATTGTTATTTTTGCTCTCACAATAATTCAATTTATTTATCAAAGAAAGTGGGTATCATACGATGTTTAAACTAAAAACCTTAATTAAACATTTAGTTTTAATATTTTTTCTGGTCATTATGCTTGGACCATTTATATGGCTGATCAGTACTGCCTTCAAGGAATTTGGAGATGTTTTTGCTTATCCACCCAGGATAATACCTGAAAATTTAACCTGGAATAATTTTGTCAGAGTATTTAACTCATTTTCTTTGGTCAGATATTTTGCTAATTCTGTTATTGTTACTTTACTTAGGACTTTAGGAATGTTAATTACATCTTCAATGGCAGCTTATGCCTTTGCCCGCTTAGAATTTCCTGGCAGAGAAAAAATATTTATAATTTATCTGGCTACCTTAATGATTCCATTTCAGGTAGTTATGATTCCTTTATTTATAATAATGAGATCTTTTGGTTGGGTTGATACTTATCAGGCATTAATACTCCCAGGAGCTTTTAATGCACTTGGAGTATTTCTACTCAGGCAGTTTTTCCTAACCCTTCCTAAAAGTCTTGAAGAATCAGCCTTTATAGATGGAGCATCATATTTTACAATTTTCACTAAAATCATTTTACCTCTAGCGAAACCAGGTTTAGCTACACTCTCTGTTTTAAGTTTTCTTTGGAGCTGGAATGACTTTCTCTGGCCTTTAGTTATTATTGACTCGGATTATATGAATACTCTTACACTGGCTATTTCAAAATTTCAGGGTTATTATTTTACTGAATGGAATTTATTAATGGCGGCTACCTTAGTTGCATTAATACCAACAATTTTTATTTATATAGTTGCACAAAATTATTTCGTTGAAGGTATAGCAACAAGTGGTGCAAAATATTAAATTTTAGTTAAGGATGGTTCGAATGAAGGAAAAAATAAATAAAAAAGTAGACTATTATAGAGAAAAATACAGGCCTCAGATTCATTTTACTCCCCAAAAAAATTGGATGAATGATCCCAATGGTCTTGTTTATTATAAAGGTAAATATCATCTTTTTTACCAACATCACCCTTACAGTAACGTCTGGGGACCAATGCACTGGGGTCATGCTGTGAGTGAAGACCTTTTGCATTGGGAACATCTACCGATTGCACTGGCTCCTGATGAAGAGACAGGTATGGCATTTTCGGGGAGTGCAGTTGTTGATCATAATGACAGTAGTGGTTTTTTTGAAGGTGAATCCGGTCTGGTTTTAATTTATACCAGTACCCTGCCTAATAGTGAAGGTGGTCATCAGCAGCAGTGTATTGCCTATAGTAAAGATGATGGTCTAAACTGGCATAAATACAGTGCTAACCCGGTAATCAGAAATAAGGTAAAAAAAGATTTTCGTGACCCTAAAGTTTTCTGGCATAAAAAATCTAAAAGGTGGGTTATGGTTTTAGTTGCTGGAGATAGAGTAGAGTTTTATAACTCATCTAATTTAAAAGACTGGAAATATTTAAGTGACTTTGGAAGCAAAAGAGGTTCTCATGGTGGGGTCTGGGAGTGCCCTGATCTTTTTCCAATAGAGGTAGGAGATAAAAAGTACTGGATTTTAAAAGTTGATATACAAAAAGGTGCGATTGCTGGAGGTTCAGGCGGCCAGTATTTTGTTGGCCATTTCGATGGGCAATGTTTTATTGAAATTGATAATTTTAATGATGTAAATTGGCTTGATTATGGACAGGATTTTTATGCTGCTCAATCCTGGAATAATCTCCCTGGAGATAAGAAACGAAAGATTTGGTTGGGCTGGATGAGTAACTGGGATTATGCAAATGAAGTTCCAACAGAAGTCTGGAAAAGCGCAATGAGTATTCCAAGAGAGCTAGAATTAATTAGAGAAGAAAAAGGGTTCAATTTGTTACAGAAGCCCATAAAGGAATTAAAAGAATTACGGAATGAAAGATATATGTTGGATAAGCTAAGAATTGGAAAAGGTAACAAGAAAGAATTTAAAGAAATTAAAAACCCACTGGAAATAGTTGCAGATGTTAATATAGATCAAAAAACAAATTTTGAACTTCAATTTAAATTTAATGAAGATAAACTTACTTTAAGTTATGATTCTCGAGATAATAAAGTGACTATAAACAGAAAAAATTCAATTTCAGATTTTCATCCTGATTTCAGATCAGAACAGACTGCTGATTTAAATAATATAGAAAAAATGACTCTGCAGATCTTTATTGACTGGTCATCAATTGAAATATTTATTAATGATGGTCGTTGGGTTATCACAGATTTAATATTTCCAGAAGAAGTTGAATTGGACCTAATTCTTAATAATCTTGCTGAAGAATTAATAATAGATAAACTAGAAATTTTTGAGCTGGATAGTATCTGGTAAAAA
>JBNJEB010000098.1:0-5845 GCA_051745425.1 Bacillota bacterium | reverse complement strand
TCTACAGCAGGCGGTTCTTCTAAACTTACCGGGCCTAGAACTCCATCCTGAAACTCCTGGAGCAAAATCCTGGCAGCCCGCTCCCGGTCAACCCTGCCGCCAGACATCAGACAGCCTCGATTCCGGCCTAGATCGGCCAGGAGATCATAGCTATGACCGGCCAGTTGAACCAGGTTATAGCGCTCTTCAAGGACTTCAGGATTTAATTCGATCAGATACTCGATTAATTTACAGCCTAAAAGCTCATAATCAACTATCTCTGGTCGGATCATTCCACAGATAGCAAGCTTATAGCCATGTTCCTTATCTTTAATATCAGGCCAGAGCAGTCCTGGTGTATCAAGTAACTCAACCTGGCTATTAACCTTAACCCACTGTTGACCCCGGGTAACTCCTGGCTTCCTGCCAGTCCTGGCCCTGCTGCCACCGGCCAGTTTATTGATCAGTGTCGATTTACCAACATTGGGCAGACCAACAACCATTGCCCTTAATTTCCGGCTTTTTAGCCCCTTTTCCTGCCTCGCAGCCTTTACCTCCTGATAGTATTCCTTGAGCCTATTCTTGAGGTTTTTAAGCCCCTGACCGGTCTCTGGTGAGACCTCCAGGGCAGCACCATCAAAATATTTCAGCCAGCGATCTGTGACAGCCTGCTGGGCCAGGTCTGCCTTGGTTAAAAGGGTTATAACAGCCTGATCTGCCAGCAGGTCCTGCAGGTCTGGATTGGCACTGCTCTCTGGCAGCCTGGCATCCCTCAACTCAATCACAACATCAACTAAATTCAATTTTTCCTTGATCTGCCGGGTAGCTTTGGCCATATGGCCAGGATACCAGTTTACTTTATCTGACATGATATCAGTCTCCTTTATAATAATTTAAAAACTATAATATGTAAAAAAGGGTGAGAGCCAGCTGGCCCTGCACCCTGATAGTTCAGTAATTCAATATGTTGCCAGTCTAACTGGCTTTAACTTACTCAGGCTTTGGAGCCCGGGCTTTTTCTTTAACTTTAGCTTTCTTACCCATTCTTTCTCTTAGATAATAAAGCTTGGCTCTGCGAACATCACCGCGGCGAACAACTTCAATATCAGCAAGAGTTGGTGAATGAAGCGGGAAAGTCCTTTCAACACCAACACCATGAGACACCTTTCTAACTGTAAAGGTCTCTCTGGCACCACTGCCCTGACGGCGAATAACAACACCTACAAAGGGCTGAGTTCTTGTCTTTTCGCCCTCTTTAACTGTTACCTGTAATTTAAGGGTATCGCCTGCAATAAATTCAGGTACATTATCTTTACGATTTTCTTTATCTATTTTATGAAAGATATTCATCTTATTTCCTCCTTTCGTTCTGGGGTTCTGGCTTTCTGGCTGCCTGACTGGTTTGGATTATTCCCACCAGGGGCTGGCCAGAAGTCTATCCAGGATAATCGACGCTGCACTCCTGACTGAAAGGTGATTATAGTCACCTCTCCCGTAAACTGGAGCTAACAGCAGATCACATTGGTCTAAAACTTTATGGCTTAAGCCCCAGCCTGTACCAAAAATAATTAGATACGGCCGGTCGCTTTCTATAAGCTGACTCCGAAGTTCTTTAAAACTTACTGGATCGATATCTTTGTAGCTTTTGGCAGAGGTTGTAACTAAAACCGGCTCCTTGCCAGTCTCCTCTTTTATCTGACTTGAGGCATCTTCAAGGCTATCGACTACTTCCAGAACTGAAAAGGCCTCATGTCTGGAAGAGTTGTAATCGGCACCTTTGCCACCGGTCCAGTATTTCTGCATCCGCTGGACTAAAGCCTGCTGGGACTTTAACTGATTCACAACAAAATACCTTTTCGTATCATAGGTCCTGGCCGCCCTTGAAATATCATGGAGATCAAGGTTTGTAATTGTAGTAGTTATCTCCTCACCTAATTTATTATAAACCGGGTGATGGACCAGCGCCAGATAGATATCTGCTGCCGGGGTCTGATTAATTACCTTATCTTCTGCCATTATTAATATCATCCTCGATTTCAGCTTTGACTTCTCTTAATAATTCCTTTTCTTCAGCTGTTAAGTCTTTTTCTGCCAGTAAATCCGGCCTGCGCAATAGAGTCCGTTTAAGCGACTGTTTCCTCCGCCACCGGTCAATTCTGGCATGATGACCACTTAACAGAACATCTGGAACTTCCTTGCCTTTATACTCCCTGGGCCTGGTATAATGGGGATAATCAAGTAATCCATGATAAAAAGAATCCTCTTCAGCAGATGCTCTGGTGCCAACAACACCTGGTAACATCCTTGAAACTGCATCGATTAAGACCATGGCCGGCAATTCGCCTCCGGTCAGGACATAATCTCCAATTGAGATCTCTTCATCAACTATTTCTTTACGGATTCTCTCATCTATCCCTTCATAATGGCCACAGAGCAAAATTAAGCCTGGCTCTTCAGCCAGCTCTTTAACTTTAGGCTGGTCAAGCCGCTGGCCCTGAGGTGAAAAAAAGATCGTCTTCGACTCCTGCTGACGGCTCTCAAGCACAGAGCTATAAGCTCTCTCTATCGGCCCTGGCTGCATCACCATGCCAGCGCCACCGCCATAGGGGGTATCATCTACCCTATTATGTTTATCCTGACTGAAATCCCTGATATCAACGGCATTAATCTCTAATAACCCATTTTCAATGGCCCGGCCAGTAATACTCTGGCCTAAAGGCCCTGGGAAAATTTCAGGAAATAATGTTAAAATGTCGAAGTACATTACGCTCAGCTCCTGGCTTTATAATTCCAGCAATCCAGGGATTGGCTTGATTGTAACAATACCTTCATCCTGGTCAATAGAAATAATAATCTCTTTAGCCACAGGAATCAGGTAATCCCTTTCTTCTCCTTGAACCTGAAGAATATCTGTACCAGTATCTGTACTGACAGCTGTAATTTTGCCCAGCCGGGTTCCAGTATCTGTCCGGACTTCCAGTCCTTTTAACTCAAAGATATAAAAGCTATCTTCAGGTAATTGGGGCAGCTCGGTAATTGGAATACTGATCAGATGATCTTTAATAGCTTCTGCAGCTCCAATATCGTCGATAGTCTCAAGTTTAAGAACAATAAAGCCCTTATGTTCCCTGACTTTTTCGACTTTTAGCTCCTCATTGCCTGTAGCTCTCTCCAGGATCAACCTATCATACTCAAAAAAGCGTTCAGGATAATCTGTTAAGGGAACAACCCTGACTTCGCCTTTATTGCCCTGATAGCGGACTATTCGTCCAACTGCTATCAGATTCTGTTCGTCATTAATATCCAGTATATCTGTCATAATAGCTCACCGCCTGAAATAAATTGCCTGAACCGGCGCTTATGATTTAATATCAACAATCGCTTTCTTGCCAGCCTTGGTTGCTGCTGCCTTAACAACAGTTCTGATAGCCCTGGCTATTCGGCCCTGTTTGCCAATAACCTGGCCCATATCTTCTTCAGCAACTGAAAGCTTGATCCTGATGCTTTTCTGGCCGACTTCTTCGCTAACTTCGACCTGTTCAGGATGATCAACGATTGAGCGAGCTATTGTTTCAACTATCTCTTTCACAGGTAGCCCTCCTTTATAAGTGCTTACTTTTTACTTTCTATATAATCGGCCCAGATACCGCTATCTTTAAATAGACTGCGGACTGTATTGGAAGGACGGGCACCATTTTTCAACCATTCCAGAGCTTTCTCTTCGTCAATTCTGACTTCAGCTTCCTCTGGAGTTGGGTTATAAGTCCCAATTTCTTCAAGAAAACGGCCAGTCGGGGCCATGCTTGATTCAGAAACAACCAGTCTAAAATGGGCGTTTCTCTTTTTACCTACTCTTTTTAATCTGATTTTTAAGGCCATACTTGCACCTCCTCTCAAATGATACTTACAATTTATTTATAACTGCCAGTTCTAATTCATAAATGGCAGATTAAAACCTGATCTCTTCTTACCGCCTTTACCGCTCAACTGTTTCATCATCTTTTTAGTCTGTTTAAACTGTTTGAGCAGTCGATTAACTTCCTGAATCGAGGTGCCACTGCCACTGGCAATCCGCCGTCTCCGGCTGCCATTGATAACTTTTGGCTCCTGTCTTTCTTCAGGGGTCATGGAGCTTATAATTGCCTCTATTCTATCCAGCTCGCTATCATCTAACTGCATATTCTTAAGCTGTTTGGCACTGCCGGCTCCAGGAATCATACCCATCAGATCACTGATCGGTCCCATATTTCTGACCTGATCAAGCTGTTCAAGGAAATCCTCAAAGGTAAAGGAATCCTCCCGGAGCTTTCTCTCTAAATCTTTGGCCTTTTCTTTATCGATAGATTTTTCAGCCTTTTCGATTAAGCTTAAAACATCACCCATCCCTAAAATTCTTGAAGACATTCTATCTGGATGGAACGGTTCTAATTGATCTAACTTCTCACCCATACCGGCAAATTTAATCGGTTTACCGGTAACTTCTCTAATTGAGAGGGCGGCACCGCCTCTGGCGTCACCATCAAGCTTGGTCATGATCATTCCTGATATATCAAGCTTTTCCGAGAAGTTATCAGCAACATTGACTGCATCCTGGCCGGTCATGGCATCAACGACCAGCAGGGTCTCGGTCGGATCAATTTCTTTTTGAATATCCTGCAATTCCTGCATCAGTTCTTCATCTATATGGAGACGACCTGCAGTATCAATTATTAAAGGATCAAGGTTATCTTTTTCAGCTTTAGCCAGTCCGGCTTTAACAATATCTACTGGATCATTCTGGTCTCCCATCTGAAAGACCTCAACATCCAGTCTCTCGCCAAGGACCTGAAGCTGTTTGATAGCAGCCGGTCTGTAAACATCTGCTGCAACCAGGAGTGGATCTTTGCCTTTTTCTTTGAATTTCCGGGCAAGTTTACCTGTAGAGGTTGTCTTACCTGAACCCTGGAGACCAACCAGCATATAAATAGACGGTGGACTCTCGGCTGTTGTCAGCTCACTTCTTTCTCCACCCATTAAGTCAGTCAGCTCTTCATTTACAATTTTTATGACCTGCTGGCCTGGTGTCAGACTATCCATAACTTCCTGGCCAATTGCTCTCTCTTCAACCTTACTGACAAATTTCTTAACTACCTTGTAATTAACATCGGCTTCGAGCAGAGACATCTTAACCTCTCTCAGGGCAGATTTAACATCTTTTTCATTTAATTTACCTTTGCCCTTAAGTTTGGCGAAGGTATCCTGCAGTTTTTCTGCAAGGCTCTCGAATACCATTTTTTATACCTCCTGTGCTGCCTGGTTTTATTAAAGACAGCTTTTAATAAGTTCAATACTTTCCTTTAATTCCTGACGGTCTTTATCAGTCAGGGGGGTTGTATCTTTAAGTCTATCTAAAATCTTACCGGTCTCTTCCTGTACTTCCTGATACCTGCTGACCAGTTCTAGCTTTTCTTCATAATCTATTAACTGACCTTTAGCCCTTGACAAATGATCATAGACTGCCTGACGGCTGATCTCAAGATTATTTGCTATTTCAGCCAGGGATAAATCCTGGTAATAATAAGCCCTGATAATCTCCTGTTGCCTTTCAGTCAGAAGAGGCCCGTAAAAATCAAAGAGCCTGCCAAAGGTTAATGTCTTTTTGATCTGATTATTATTTTTAGTTGCTGGCAAATTTTATTCACCTGCTTTATTAAGTCTATCCTTGGGACAATTCTATTCTGGCTCATTTAATTAAAGCAGCCCGGTCCAGTTATATAAACCGACCAGACCTTATTAAATATAGCCTTTTCAGCCCGTTAAGTATTTTACCTTTACAGATGGTAGTATAACGGATTTTTAGCAGTTTGTCAAGCCTATATCTAAAAAG
>JBNJEB010000097.1:0-5936 GCA_051745425.1 Bacillota bacterium | reverse complement strand
AGCTGTCTATGAGATTTATACTGTAAATCTTAAAGCCGGTGAGAAATATCTCTTTAGAGCCAGTGGTTCTAAGGTTAAGTTTCCAGGTTTTATGAGAGTTCTCTCTTATAACGGTAATAACCGGGAGGAGCTACCTGTGCTTGAAGAGGGCGAACAGCTGCCTGTTGAAGATATTATACCTGAGCAGCATTTCACCCAGCCGCCTCCACGGTATACTGAGGCCAGTATTGTCAAAACGTTAGAAGAAGAGGGAATCGGCCGGCCATCGACTTATGCCCCGACTATCTCTACAATTATATCCAGAGAGTATGTTGAAAAGGAAGGTAAGAGCTTAAAACCAACAAAACTTGGGTTTATAGTAACTGACCTTTTAGTCGAATATTTCCCTGATGTAACAGATGTTGAATTTACTGCTAAAATTGAAAGTAAGCTTGATCAGATAGAAGAAGGAGAAGTTGAGTGGAATAAGCTATTAGCCGAATTCTACAATCCTTTCTCTGATAGACTTGAAACTGCCAGGGAAGAAATGGAGTCAGTTAATATTGTTGAAGAAACTGATGAAGTTTGTGAGAAATGTGGCAGCCCGATGGTAGTTAAATATGGCCGTTATGGGAAGTTTCTGGCCTGTTCTGCCTATCCTGAATGTAAGAATACCAAGGCTTATGTTGAAAAGACCGGTGTTGATTGTCCGGCCTGTGAAGATGGTGAGATAATTAAGCGAAAAAGCCGGAAAGGCAGGACTTTTTATGGCTGTAGCAATTATCCAGACTGCGAATATGTCCTCTGGAATAAGCCCAGCGAGAAAAAATGTCCTGAATGTGGTGGAATTATGGTCGAAAAACGGACTAAAAAAGACGGCGACCATTTAAAATGTGTAAATAAGAGCTGTGGATATAAAGAAAGCAGATAAATAAGCAGGTAGGTGTTTGCTATGCAAGAAGTTATTGTGATTGGTGCAGGCCTGGCCGGCAGTGAGGCTGCCTGGCAGCTTGCCAGTCGCGGGATAAAGGTTAAATTATATGAGATGCGGCCTGAGGTTAAGAGTCCGGCCCATCATACTGATCTACCGGCTGAGCTGGTCTGTAGCAACTCATTTAGAGCAAATAGCCTGGCCAATGCTGCCGGGTTATTAAAGGAGGAGATGCGGCAGCTCGATTCATTGATTATGGCAGCTGCCGATGCCAATTCATTACCTGCTGGCAGGGCTTTAGCTGTTGATAGAGAGGCATTTTCAAAAGATATAAAAGCCCGGCTTGAGTCTAATGAAAATATTGAGATTATCAGAAAAGAGGTTACTGAAATCCCGAAAAATAGGCCGGTTGTGATAGCCACCGGGCCTTTAACCTCTGATAGGATGGCTAAAGCCATTAAAGAATTAACCGGTGAAGATTATCTCTATTTTTATGATGCTGCTGCCCCCATTGTCTCTGCAGAAAGTCTGGATTATGAAATTGTTTTTAAGGCGTCCAGATATGATGAAGGTGCAGGAGATTATCTAAATGCTCCGATGAACGAAGAAGAGTTTTTTGAATTCTGGGATTTTCTCTTACGGGCTGAAATAAGTCTGCCTAGAGAATTTGAAGATAATTCCTATTTTGAAGCCTGTCTGCCAATTGAGGTTATGGCCAAAAGAGGTCGAAAAACTCTATTATATGGACCATTAAAACCTGTTGGTTTAAAAGACCCTAGAACTGGTAAGAAGCCCCATGCTGTTATCCAGCTTCGTCAGGATAATCAAGAGGGAACCTTATATAATCTGGTTGGTTTCCAGACCAGGCTTAAATGGGGCGAACAGGATAAGATGCTTAAGTTTATTCCAGGATTAGAAGATGCTGAAATTGTAAGACATGGGGTAATGCATCGCAATACTTATTTAAATTCACCGTTATTTTTAAAACCTACCTATCAATTCAAGGAAAATTCTAATATCTTTTTTGCCGGACAGATAACCGGTGTTGAAGGTTATATAGAATCTACATCTTCTGGACTGGTTGCCGGAATTAACGCTGCCAGGATGATTAAGGGAAAAGACGGCATTATTTTTCCTGAAGAAACGGCAATTGGCTCACTTCTTAAATATATTACTGATGAATACAAGGTTGATTTTAAACCAATGAAGATAAATTTTGGTCTCCTGCCTGATCTTAGTGAAGAGATAAAGGATAAAAGGGAGAGGAATCGGAGACGGTCTGAACTTGCTTTAGAGAAATTAAGGAGCATTAAAAATAAGCATAAAATTTAATTATTATGCTGGCCGGAAGTTACCGGTCAGTTTTCTTATTGGGAAAAGTTTAATTTATATGTTATAATATAATTTAATAATGTAAACTAATAAGTTTTTGCAAATAGTTATCTTGACATTACAAAAAATAATATGTTAATATTAAAGAGATGAAAAACAATTTTGAATCATATGACAATTTAGTGAGGTGGTAATTTGAGTAAGTTTGATTTTTCAGCTACGACGATAATTGCAGTTAAATATAAATCAGAGGTTGCAATCGCCGGTGATGGTCAGGTAACTATGGGAGATACTGTAATGAAAGCCGGTGCCAGAAAGATTAGAAGACTTTATAATAATAGTATACTTGCCGGATTTGCCGGCACCTCTGCTGATGCATTTACACTTTTTGAAAAGTTTGAAGGCAAATTACAGCAATATCATGGTCAGCTAGAGAGATCTGCTGTTGAAATGGCTAAAGAATGGCGTACTGATAAGATGTTGAGGAAATTAGAGGCATTATTGATTGTTGCCAATCACGAAAAGTTATTACTGATATCAGGGACTGGTGATGTGATTGAACCTGATCATGACTTTATTGCAATTGGCTCAGGGGGTTCCTATGCAAGAGCTGCTACTCAGGCTTTGATGGCTCATAATTCCAATCTTTCAGCTGCCGAGATTGCCAGAGAAGCTCTGGAAATTGCAGCTGATATCTGTATTTATACCAATAAAAATATTTCTGTTGATACATTAGGAGATGATGTTAATAATGAGTGAATTGACTCCTAAAGAAGTTGTAGCGGAACTTGATAAATATATAATTAGTCAGGATGATGCTAAAAAATCTGTTGCAATTGCTTTAAGGAATAGATATAGAAGAAAAAATATTACTGATGATAACATAAGGGATGAAATAATTCCTAAAAATATTTTGATGATTGGTCCAACCGGTGTTGGTAAGACTGAGATTGCCAGAAGACTTGCTAAGCTGGCTGGTTCACCCTTTATCAAAATTGAGGTTAGCAAATTTACTGAAGTAGGTTATGTCGGTCGTGATGTAGAGTCGATGGTTAGAGATCTTTTAGAAACTGCGATTAGGATGGTTAAGGAAGAAAAAGCTAAAGAGGTTGAAGAAGAGGCTGCCAGAAGAGCCCAGGAAAGAATTCTGGAAATATTGTTACCTGGTACAGCTAAAAAAGATAAAACTTCAACTTCCAGTAATCAGTTCCAGTTAGCTCCAGGAGTTAATTCTGATCCTGAATCTGAAGACGCTGAAAAAGGCCAGGATGATTCTGAAAAGAATAAATTAATTGAGAGACAGCAAAAAAGGCGGGAAAGATTTTTAGAACGCCTTGAAAATGGCTATTTTGATGATAAAGAAATTGAAATTCAGGTTGAAAGCAA
This sequence comes from Bacillota bacterium, assembly GCA_051745425.1. Classification (GTDB taxonomy): domain Bacteria; phylum Bacillota; class Halanaerobiia; order Halanaerobiales; family Halarsenatibacteraceae; genus Halonatronomonas. Next base: position 2,308 of record JBNJEB010000097.1, on the reverse strand, counting down.
GACTCCAAAGACGATTGATATCTTCTCAAATGCTGGAGTTGAAGAGATGGGTATTAATATGGAGGATTTATTAGGTTCTCTTATGCCATCGAAAAAGAAGAATAAGAAAGTTACTGTTGCTGAGGCAAGAGAAATTTTCGAAGAACAGGAAGCAGAAAAGTTAATCGATATGGATGAAATAATCAGCATTGCCAGAGACCGGGTTGAAGAGGAAGGGATTATTTTCCTTGATGAAATTGATAAGATTGCCGGTAGAGAAGGTGATTCTGGACCAGAGGTATCCCGGGAGGGAGTCCAGAGAGATATTTTGCCTATCGTTGAAGGTTCAACAGTTTTTACTAAATATGGACCTGTTAATACTGACCATGTATTATTTATTGCTGCAGGTGCCTTTCATGTTAGCAGTCCAGCAGATTTGATACCTGAACTTCAGGGAAGATTTCCGATCAGGGTTGAATTAAATAGTCTTTCAAAAGAAAATTTTGCAACTATTTTGAAACAGCCTGAAAATGCTCTGACAAAACAGTATAGAGCATTACTGGAAACAGAGGGTCTGGATATTGAATTTACAGATTCTGCAATTGAAGCTATCGCAGGTTATGCTGCTCAAATAAATGAGCAGACTGAAAATATTGGTGCAAGAAGACTTCATACAATTATGGAAAAGGTTTTAGAAGAAATTTCCTTTGATGCTCCAGAGATGGATAAAGGAGAATTTAAGATTGATGCTGATTATGTCGATGACGCACTGGAATCAGTAGTTCAGGATAGAGATTTAAGTAGATATATCTTATAATTATTAATTTTTTATTAAATGAATGGAGGTAATAACAATGGCGAATTTATTAGACAAAAGTAGGAAAATTAATCGTTTATTACAGCAGAGTGGTGGCAAACCAGTTGATTTTGAAGAAATGGCAAATGTATTGACAAAGGCAATTAACTGTAATGTTTATATTTTAAGCAAAAAAGGAAAAATTCTAGGCTATAGTCTTCTGGATGAATTTGAATGTGATATTATGGAGGAAAAAGTTATTGACGAAGGACGTTTTCCTGAAGAATATAATGATTTTTTATTACGCTCAAATAATACCAGAGAAAATATTGAACAAAAAGGTAACGAATGTGTTTTCTCAGAAGGCGATGACTGTTTATTTCAAGACAAATTAACCACTGTAGTTCCAGTCGTCGGTGGTGGAGACCGTTTAGGCACCCTGGTGCTGGCAAGATATGGCAGTGAGTTTATTGATGAAGATTTAGTCTTAGGAGAATATGGTGCTGCAGTTGTTGGTATGGAAATTCTTCGGTCAAGAAGCGAACGGGGTGAAGAAAAAGCCAGGAAAAAGGCCGCAGTTACAATAGCTATTGAGACTTTATCCTATTCTGAGTTAGAGGCTATAGAACATATTTTTGAAGAGTTAGATGGCGAGGAAGGCTTGCTTGTTGCCAGTAAAGTAGCTGATAGGGTTGGAATCACCAGGTCTGTAATAGTTAATGCTTTAAGAAAGTTTGAAAGTGCCGGTGTTATTGAATCTAGATCACTTGGCATGAAAGGAACTCATATTAAAGTTTTAAATGAATATTTACTTGATGAATTAGAAAAATTAAAATAAATAAATATTTTAATGGCTTGAAAGTTGCCCTGCTTATTGATAGGCAGGGCTCTTATTTTTTAATTTAGGAATCTTTTTTAATAAATATAAGTTATATAGTTGAAATTATCATTAAAAAAGGGGTATAATAGACTATAGATAATTATTTCAGAAGGCATGTATAAATTAATTTTATTAAAATTGTAGGCAAACTAGATGATCTATTGATATGCCGGTTCTATATTAAACTCTTCAATAATTACTTTAAGTAAATCTAGTGATTATACCTTACTTATCCAAACCCAGTTCATAGATGGTAAAGAGAAAATTGAAGGTTATTTCTTTTTGATCTCTAAAGCAGTATCTTTGAAAAAAATCTTAGAGACGATTGGATTTGATTTGAAATGATAGATAGATCAGTCAAGGTTAAAATGGCCGAATATGGAGTAGTTATAGCCCCAGATCAATTAATTACGATTGGCCTGGGTTCATGTGTTGGAATAACACTTTATGATAAGTATAAAAAAATCGGCGGAATGGTGCATATTATGTTACCAGAGAATAGAAAAGGTTTGAAACCTGCTAAATATGCTGATACAGGAATTCCTTTATTAATAGCAGAAATGGAAAAATTGGGAGCTAAAAAGAATCATATGAAAGCTAAAATTGCTGGTGGTGCCAAGATGTTTTCAGTAACCAGTAAAGATTCTTCTTTA
>JBNJEB010000096.1:0-5974 GCA_051745425.1 Bacillota bacterium | reverse complement strand
AATAGGACCAGACAGGAATTCTAAATTCGGCAATCCGTTCAATAAAGAGTGCAAATCCCAGCATCAAGGACCCCTGAATTAAATGCAAAAACCCCATAATTTTATTAAATCTTTTTAAAGAAGCATGGGTAATTTCTTTTGCCATCTCAGCACCTTCTTCCTTTTTTTAAAATTTAAGGAGTTAACCATAATATTGCAGTATCTTAAAATTAAGAAATCCAAATTTGAAAAACACCTTATTGGTTAATTCAGCACAGATTAAAATACTCCTGCAATATCAATAAAAAATAGCGGCTTAAGCCTATAAAAATTTTAAGGCTTAGCCACTCAATATATCAAATAATATAGTTTAATATCATAATCAGATAGGAAATCAATCTTAAACTAAAAAACTTAAGTATTATTATTCCCTGGCAGATCGATTAAGCCTGCAAAGACTGCCTGGGTTGCAAAAAGTATACAGGCTACTAAAAGACCAGTACTATAACCAGCACTGATGATTATAGGCGTAACGATAAATGGAAAACCAATAAAGCCACCTAAATTCATTAAAGAGGAGAGCATACCAGAAGCTCCACCGACATGCTGGGGCTGAACTGGATCTGACTTTATATCCGGCAGATAAACAGGAACAGACATAAAGATTGGCAGGGAACCACCGGCAATATAGCCTGCCAGGATTGTGCCGCCCCAGAGGATAAAGCTAATCTGACCTCCAATCAACCAGGTTAAATACATAAAGATTGGAAAACCAAGTATTAGCAGAATTAAATTCTTCTTTAATTTCCCTGATCGTTCAGCTAAAGTAGGAAGGGTTAATGAACCAAGAACACCGGCATATGTTATCATAGAAGCTACTCTTCCACCGGTTTCCATAGGAATATCATAGACTGAATTTAATGCTGCCGGCAGTGATGACTGGATTGAAACCATTCCAGCAAGACCAAAAAAGACTGCCATAGCAGTAAACCAGCTATTTTTACTCTTAGAAGCTGTCTGGATACCTTCAAGCAATGGAATTTTAGTAATCTCTTTGCCAGGCGGGGAATCTCTAACAATAATAAAAAATAGAATACCCAGAACTATTACAATGCTGCCAAGAATTAGATTGCCAGTTGACCAACCTGGAAGAACTGGTGCTATAACAAGTCCAGTTGAAATACCTCCCATCAGCCCGGTATTATAAATGCCTGTAGCCAGACCTGTTTCTTCTGGTGGAAACCAGATACTGACCAGTTTAGGCAGATTGGGCATAACCAGACCCAGACCTGTACCGACTAAAAACATTGCCATCAGAAGAATCTGATAGCTGGCTGTACTCGACCTGAGTAAGAAACCGCACCCGGCAATTAAAATGCCAAGTGAAGCTGCTCTCCTGAGGCCAAGCCTATCAGCTAGCATACCGCCACCAATTGAGAGAACTCCAGCTATTAAAAATGGCATAGTCAGGGCCCGAGAATACTGAGCAGTAGTAATACTGTAATCTTCTATGATCTGATATTCAAGGGTTGGCATAATGTACCAGGCCATTGCCAATCCAAAGAATGAAAGCCAGGCTATAGCCAGAATTAACCAGCGATAGGGCGGATAATCTGATTTTGAGCTTGCCAATAAGATCATCTCCTTATGTATAATATTTTAAATTTTATCTTAAGATAATTAATTTACCTGACCAGAAGATTTCAATGGTTCAATCTGGCGTAGTTTTTCATAGGTTGCCTCTTCTCCTGGTTGAAGAATTAAAAAGTCTTCATCATTATATGGTCCTGTCAGTAATTTTTCCAGATATGTCAGCGTACCTTTAATTTTAACTGGATCTAAATTGAGGGTCTCGGCTACATCAAGGATTTTCTGGTAAAAGCTTTCAAAATCATAGGCCCCGGTATCAATAGCAGCCAGATAGCTATAATTTTTAAGCATTATTGCAAATATTCGATCTGCCTTAGCTTTACCATATTTATCGACGACATACTGATATTCTTTCCAGATATTTTCTTCATTATCAAGCCAGCCTTCAGTAAGAAAATAGGTATGAGAAAGATCAATTGTCTCTCTCCTTTTTTCATTTGACCCCAGCAGTAATGAGATACAATCTTCAGCTCTAGGTATTATCAACTGAAAATCCCCTGTTTTAAGACCAAGGACTGCATTTCCACAGAAGCCAAAAGCTAATAAAACCTGATCTAATCCAGATAATTTATTAAGCTGATTTTGGAGCTCCTCCTGAAGTTGCTCTGGATGTTCATGGAGCCCGGATTCAATCCAGACTATTGGATAATCTTTCTCTGTTATTTTCATAGCCAATTCTACTTCTTTTCTAATTGTTTCGCAGGCAATTAATATTTTTCTCATAACTAATCTCTTCCTTCTAATAATTTCTGGCAGAGTTCAAGACCTGTAATGGCATCTCTGGTCCAGTATTCTATTTCAATATAATCTGCAACATTCTGACTGAGCTGGCTGCCCCCGATAATCACCGGCGGGCAATCTCTAGCAAAATTAGCTTCCAGAGCTGAAATAATTTCTTTCATTCGATCATGGGATGAGAGCATAACACCTGAAAGACCAATAATATCTGGTTTATGTTCTTTTACCGCTGCTATAAATTTATCTGCAGAAACATCAACACCAAGATCTATCACCTTAAATCCATGACAGTTTAGCAAAAGTTGAAATATATTCTTTCCAAGATCATGAATATCTTCTGCCACAGTACCGAGCAAGATTTTACCCTGAATACTGTCCTCATCTAAATTTATCTGAATATAGGGTTCGACTATATCCATTACCCCCTTTAAAATTTCACTGGCCATAATCATCCCAGAGAGATAATATTCTTTCCTTTCATATTTTTCACCAACAATCTGGAGGCCACGCTGACAATCCTTGATTATTTCCAGAGGATCTCTACCCTCTTCCAATTGTTGTTTGACTAATGCCAGAGCCTGAGCTTCTTTTAATTCTGCCGTCAATTTGATTAAATCTATTTTAAGATCATTAATTTCATTCTGCTGCATTGTATCTTTCCTCCAGATTCTGAATATTTTTAATGCCAATAGTTGCCTGGAGATTTAATTTCTCCTGACTGCAATAAAATTTTCCCCAGTTGATAGGTTTTCCAGAATTATCATAGAAAATATGTTCTAAACTAAAGCCTGGACTTTCTGAGATTAGATTTAGCTGACTGGCTTTTTTATCTTTTATAATTACAGGCTTAAGATGAAGTTGACCATTCATTATCTCAGATGAGCCGCTGCCATCGAAAAAACCTTCTAAAGCGGTAACCTCAAGCTCTGATTCTACTATTGGCCTGGTTGGATCATAGATTAGATATTCTTCATGGAGAAAATATGGTTCTGAATCTTTTAAAAGAAGTCTCTTTAAAAAGATTACTGATTCTCCTGGCCTGACATTTAATTTCTCAGCTACATCTTCAGAGGCCTCTTTAATGGAAACATCTAATAGCTTAACCCTGATATTATCAGAGGCAAAAAATTCTTTTAAAGATTCAAGTTCAAAGCTTGCTGAACCAATCTTAATCTTTCTGATGTAGGTACCTTTACCCTGAACACCATAGATTATATTCTGTTCAATTAAAACATCAAGAGCCCTCCGGACTGTCATTGGACTAACAGAAAACTCATTGCAAAGCTGATTTTCCGAGGGCAGCTTATCTCCTGGTTTAAAATGGCCTGCTGATATTGATTTTTTAAGTATTTTAACAATCTGCATATAAACTGGTTCATAGGAGTCACGATCTATTTCAATATTCAACATAAAGATTCACCTGCAATTTAATATATTTTATTAAAAAGGCCTGTCAGGATTGGCTGACAGGCCTGCTATTATTAATTATTCTTTAATACTTGCCATATTTCCTGCCTGCCTCTAACATTGCTGTGACATTTTCTGGCTGGGCATCATCAAGAACTACCCCATTAGATAAGATATATCCACCATCAGCCCCTACATTTTCGATAAGATCTTTTACATAATCTTCAACTTCTTCTGGACTGCCTGTCTGGAGAAGTGAGCCAGGAACATTACCGCCAATACAGGCTTTATCACCTAATGCTTCTTTAGCTGCCCTCATATCTGTATCATCAAAAATCCAGATAGACTGCTTATCAGGAAGGTCTGCTTCTCTGGCCAGAAAATCTAATCTATCATTGTAACCGCCTTCAACAAATAAGAAAGGAACTATTCCCTCATCTGCCAGACCTTTAACTACTTTTTCTAAAGTTGGCCAGTAGAATTTGGCAAACTGCTCTTCAGACATAAATCCATCTGCACCCTTGTGGAGCGGAATAAAGATAATTGGATTGTTATTCTGGTTAGCAGATCTTATCCCCATTTCAATATTGATTGGAGTTAGAACTTCCAGCGCCTCTAAAAGTTTTTCTGGACGTCTAAACATATCCAGCATTATTGGCCTGGTCCCTCGCATTGTATCGCCTAATGTATCAAAGGGGGCTTTAGCAAAACCTCCAAAAAGTGGTGGCAAACCTTCTTTAGCCGATACTTCAGCGTCTATTTGAGAGAAAGCTCCTGCCCATTCCAGGGCGGCGCTGCCTGCTTCTAAAATTTTCTTGAGTGATTCCTGGACATCTGGCAGTCCAAATGGAATAAAGCTTGGACCCATAAATGGAAGTTCAATAATATCTGTCCAGGGTGATAATTTACCCCAGGACTCCATTGCCCCTATAACTCTTGGAAGATAAAATCTCATCCAGTATCCCGATGGGTCATTAATCAGTAAGTCATATTCCTCGGCCTTCATATATTCTTTTTCAATGCACTGGTAGGATCTTTTCTCATCTACTCCATTACCTGGCCAATCGTAAAGTTTATAATCAAGAATATCAAAAACTTTGGCCGGCCCCATTAACATTGAACTGGCTGCTGCATCTATTTCAAAATCATTATGAAATTTTTTATAAGCCTCGGCTAATTTATCATAGTCATACATCATATCTTTAGCAGTGTAACCAGCATAATCTGCTACAAAAAACCCGAGATTAAGACATTGAGGAACTCTAACCGGCTTCTTTAACTGGATAACATCTTTAAGCATTTGCACTCTTTCTTTATAAGCTTCCTCTGTTGTTTGATCTGGAAATTCGAAATCAGCATTACTCAACCGGTCAAAACGGATATCCATTTTCTCCTTTGGGCTGAGTTGATCCCAGTTATCAATACCTAGCATATTTTAGTTCCCCCCTGTCCAATTTTTAGCAAGATTAACTGCCTGCACTGCATCTTTAGCCCAGGCATCAGCCTTTGTATGTTCTCTGATTTTTTCATTAATTGGAGCCCCACCTATCATAATCTTAACAGTATCTCTTAAACCAGCCTCTTCAATAGCCTCAACTGTGACTTTCATCTGATCAAAAGCCAGAGTTAAAAGTGCACTCATTCCTACAATATCAGGCTTTTCATCTTCAATTGCCTTTACGAAATCTGACGCCGGTATATCTACCCCTAAATCAACTACATCAAAACCATTAATCTCCAGCATAAAAGAGACAATATTCTTTCCAATATCATGAATATCCCCTTCAACTGTGCCAAGCAGAACCTTCCCAAGAAATTCTTCTTCACCCTGATTAACATCAATTTTGTCTCTAGTTAGTTCTGAAATCCCGGTAAGAATCTCTCCTGCCATAATCAATTCAGGCATGAAGTAATCTCCTGATTCATATTTGTCTCCAATAATCTCTACACCTTCCCGGCATTTACGGAGTATCTCAATTGGATCTTCCCCACTGGCTAGCATCTCTTTAACAATTCTCAATGCATCTTCTTCTCGGACCTCGGCAATGGCATTAACCAGTTTCTCTGACATAAGCAGTCCTCCTGTTATAATATTTTTAAGTATCTGAAAACTTTGTTATTTATAATTATACACTTCCCTATGGAAGTTGTCAAGAGGTTTAAAAAAAGAAAAACCTCCTACCATTAATCTGGTAGCAGG
>JBNJEB010000095.1:0-6044 GCA_051745425.1 Bacillota bacterium | reverse complement strand
AAAAAATATAGATAATGAGTGGAGGAAATAGATATATATGTGCGGAATTGTTGGTTATACAGGGAATGATAATGCGGCAGAAGTTTTGGTCAATGGATTAAAGAATTTAGAATATAGAGGTTATGATTCAGCAGGAATTGCAGTTTTAAATGAGCATAAATTAGATTTATATAAAAGTAAAGGTTCTTTAAATATGCTTGAAGACAAGCTGGCCAATAATGGAAAGATTGTTGCCGGTACTGGAATTGGTCATACCCGCTGGGCGACCCACGGGGTACCTTCTGATTATAATTCTCATCCCCATTCAGATTGTGATGGCAGGATAACTATTGTTCATAATGGGATAATAGAGAATTATCAGGTTTTAAAAGAAGAGTTACTTGCTCAAGGCCATAAATTTAATTCCAGGACTGATAGTGAAGTTGTGGTTCATCTTTTAGAAGATTTATATGCCGGTGATATGGTTCAGGCTTTAATAGAAGTTGATAAAGTGATTGAAGGTTCTTATGCGATTGTGGCTATTTCAGAAGACGAACCCGAAACAATTTACGGGCTGAAAAAGGATAGCCCTTTAGTGGTTGGGATTGGCGATGAGGAAAATTATCTGGCTTCTGATATCCCGGCGCTATTGTCGAAGACCAAGGATTTTTATATCTTTGAAGATGATGAGATAGCAAAAGTTAATAGAGAAAAGATTGAATTTTACAGTCTTGAGGGCAAACTCCTTGAAAAGGATGTATTTGAAGCTGACTGGGATGCAGATATGGTGGATAAACAGGGTTATGACCACTTTATGCTTAAAGAGATAAATGAGCAGCCTGATGTTGCCAGAAGGATAATGGCCGATAGATTTACAGAATCTGATATTGACCTGGGAGAATTAGAAGATATTCTGGCAAAGGATTATAAAAAGGTGGTTATTACAGCCTGTGGAACAGCCTATCATTCAGGCTTGATCGGAAGATTTCTAATTGAGGAATTTGCTGATATCCCTGTCGATGTTGAGGTGGCCAGTGAGCTTAGATATAAGAAAAACTTTATTGATGAAAATACTTTAATGATAGTCGTCAGTCAATCTGGTGAGACTGCTGATACTCTGGCAGCTTTGAGGCTGGCTAAAAAACAGGGGGCCAGTGTCGTGGCCTTAACCAATTCAATTGGCAGCAGTGTTGCAAGAGAAGCAGATGCCAGTTTTCAATTGATGGCTGGTCCTGAGATATCAGTTGCCTCAACCAAGGCTTATGTGGCAATGGTCCTGGTTTTTTATCTACTGGCATTAAAATTTGGCAAATTAAATAATAATATTTCAGATACCAGATTAAAGGAGTTAATAGACGGTTTAAAGAGGCTGCCCTATAGGATTCAGGAGACAATCACTGAATTTGATGATATCTCAAAAGAGATTGCTAAATCAATTAAAGATTATAAGAGTATCTTCTTTATCGGGAGGAATATTGATTATGCTCTAGCTCTTGAAGGGGCATTAAAATTAAAGGAGATCTCTTATATACATGCTGAGGCTCATCCTGCAGGAGAGCTTAAACATGGTTCTCTGGCTTTAATTGAGGATGGGGTGCCGGTTTTTGCCATAACTACCAGAAAAAATGTTGCCATGAAGACATTATCAAATATCGAAGAAGTTATGGCGAGAGGTGGACAGGTAAACCTGATTACAGCTAATAATATTGAGTATGATAAAATAGAAGTAGATAATAAACTTATCCTGCCTGAAGTTGATAATATCTGGTCATCAGTACTGGCGGCCATCCCGCTTCAGCTAATAGCTTATTATACAGCTTTAGAATTAGGCAGGAATATCGATAAACCAAGGAACCTTGCTAAAAGTGTTACTGTAGAGTAGGAGGACTTTTAATGATCAAGGGACATGGTGTTGATATCATTAAAATTAATAGAGTCGAAAGAATGTTAAATAGATTTGGTCAGAAATTTAAAGCCAGAATCTATACAGCAGAAGAGATTGATTATTGCATGACTGCCTCAAATAAAGTTGAATCCTTTGCAGCCAGGCTGGCTGCAAAGGAGGCAGTTTATAAAGTTTTAAGCAGAAAATTAGAGACTTTATGCTGGCAGGAGATTTCGGTATTAAAAGAAGGTGATTGTCCTGTAATCTATTTGCAGGGGAGAGCCGGAAAAGCTGCTAAAGAGCTTGGAATAAAATCCTGGCATTTAAGTCTGAGCCATGAAAGAGATTATGCGCTGGCTTCAGTTATAGCGGAGGGGGGCTGATAAGTTGTTAGTCTTAAGAGCGAGTGAGATGGCTGCCGTAGATAAAGAAGCGATAGACTTAGGTTATCCAGAGATTATTTTAATGGAAACTGCTGGCAGATCTATTGCCAGAGAGATTGATGCCCTGGATATTCTTAATGACAGATCAGAAATTAAATTTATAATCGGCGGCGGGAATAATGGAGGCGATGGCCTTGTTGCTGCCCGCTATTTAAAAGAATGGGGATATAAAAATTTAAAAATATTTTTATTAAAACCTGGAGATGAACTGAAGGGGATAAATAGAGATAACTATAATACATGCAGATTAAAAGATATTGAGATGGAAGTTATTAATCCTGAAAATTTAGCTGCTTATCGAGAAATATTTAGCAGGGCTGATATTTTAATAGATGGAATTTTAGGAACTGGAATTACTGGAGAGGTTAGAGGTTTAGCAGCGGATATAATAAAGCTAATTAATGAAATACCGGTGAATTTGCTGGCTATAGATATGCCCTCAGGTTTATCACTGGATTTTAACAGTGAAACAGTAGTTAAAGCTGATTTAACTGTAACTCTGGCTAATTTAAAGGTTGCCCAGGCAATTTATCCAGGCAGATATTACTGCGGAGAGATTATAATTGCAGATATCGGGATGCCGACAAAGGCTTATCAGAAGATCAGGCCAGAGTTTTTTATGCTTTCAAATCTGGAGGCAGCCAGATTTTTACCCTATAGGTCTGAGGTTGGTCATAAGGGGACTTTTGGCAGGGTTTTAATAATTGGTGGCTCAGCTGGAATGGCAGGCTCTGTTAGCCTGGCCGGGGAGGCAGCCTTGAAGATGGGGGCAGGTATGGTATCGATTGCTCTACCTTCAGTGATTGCAAAAGATGTTAATAGTCATTCCAGAGAAATTATAACAGAATCTCTGCCTGAGCATAATGGAAAAATTTCTTTAGAGGCAGTTGATAAAATAATTGATATTAGTAGGAATATGGATCTAGTAATCCTGGGACCTGGGTTAGGTCAGGGAGCAGATATAGTTAAATTAGTTGATAAAATATTAAAGGAACTTGATTTACCAGTTATTCTAGATGCAGATGGAATTAATGCAATCAGGGATCTAAAACAGTTAGATAAAGATGAGAATAGAATTTTATTAACTCCCCATCCTGGCGAGATGGCAGGCTTATATGATGTGAGTATTCCAGAGATACTTGAAAATAGATTTGGGTATATTAAAGATTTTGTTGAAAGAACTGGCCAGACAATAATTTTAAAAGGTGCAGATAGCTTAATTGGTTTACCAGAGGGAGAAATTTTTATTAATCCAACTGGAAATGATGGCATGGCTACTGCTGGCAGTGGAGATGTTCTTGCTGGAATTGCAGGCGGTTTAATAGCTCAGGGCCTGGATCCTGAAAGGGCTGGAATTTTAGCTCCTTTTATTCACGGTCGGGCAGGCGATTTAGCTGCTGAGGCTAGTAATGAATTTTCAATAATTGCTGGAGATTTAATTGCATATTTAGCAGATTCTATTAATTCCCTTACTAAAAGAATGGAGTGATAATGATGAAAACTGCAAATGATATTATGACTAAAGAAGTTATAACTGTTGACCCGGAAACCAGTGTCGAGGAAGCAGCAGAATTAATGAGTCAATATAATGTAAGTGGTCTGCCGGTATTAGAAAATGGGAAACTGATTGGGATAGTAACAGAGAAGGATTTAATTGTAAAAGATAAAAAGCTCCATTTTCCAGAATACATCAATTTAATCGGTGGGATAATATATTTAGAGAGCTATAAAAAGTTCAAGGAAGAGTTCAAAAAATATATTGCCGTAAAAGTTAAAGATTTAATGACTAAACACGTGGAAACTATTAACCCAGATACTTCTGTTAGTGAGATAGCTGACTTAATGAGCAGAGAAGAGGTTAACAGGCTACCTGTGCTAGATGGAGATGAACTAGTTGGAATTGTAACCAGGGGAGATTTAATTAAAAATATGTCGAAGTAGTAATTTGGAGGTATTCTAATGATCAAAATAATTATAACAGGATTTGATAATAAAATTGGACCCGGGGATATAGTGGGAGCTTTTATCAATGAATGTGGAGTTGATAGTGATGATATTGGCAAAATAGATATTAATTCCAAACAGGCTGAAGTAGAGTTAGATGATAAAATAGCTGCCAGGGTTGTTAAGGTTATGGATGGAAATAAAATTGGCGGCAATAGAGTAAAAGTTAAGGCAAAAAATGTTGATTACCTCTTGCCTGAAGATCTGCATAGATATATAGAAAGTTCTAAAAGAACGATAGAGGCGGAAAAGGCTCATTTTGAGAAAGAATATAATTATCTGAAAAAAGAAATTGATACAATGAAGAGATTGAGATCTGGAGTGGCTATAAATGGCTTAAAAGCCCGGGAGGAGAACTGGATAGATTCTAATAATTTTATCCTGACATTATATCAGCAGATGCCTGGCCAGCTATTACCAAGCAGTCGTTTAAAACCAGGTGACTTTATTGAGCTGTCTTCAGAAAAGGTTGATCAAACTATTTCAGGTCAGATCTATGAAATAAATAAGGCGTCAGTATTAATAGCAATAAAAGATAAGCTGCCGGAAGCGTTAAAAAATCAGAATTTGCTATTGAGTCTGAGTTATAATAAAGAATATTATAAGAGACTATTAAGTTCAGTAAATAATATAGAAGAGATATCCGGTATTTCTGAAAGTTTAAGGGATAGTTTTTTATTAAATAGAAAAAATTCTTCCAGTTCTGAAAAGATAAAATTTAATAGAGATTTTAATTTTGAATTTTTAGCAGATAATCAGAAAGAAGCTGTGGCCAGGGCAGAAACTGCAGATGATTTTTATCTAATAGCTGGTCCTGCCGGGAGCGGGAAGACAACTGTTATTTCTGAAATTATTTTAGGTTCGCTAAAATCTGGAGAAAAGTTACTGGTGCTTTCAAAATTAAATTCGACTCTTGAGCGATTATATGATTTAGTTGTTTCTAAGTTGCCGGAGAAAAAAATAGCTAGAACTGGCATTTATAATAAAAATACCTGGCTGGCATCTAAAGAAGAAAACCTCGATATTTTACTTGCTAATCCTCTGGATCTCGATGATATTAGTGGCTTCGATAGTTTTGACTTGACTATATTTGAAGATGGGTATCTCTATTCAGAGGCTGAATTCATTGAGCCTATTTCCTGCAGTAAAAAAGCTATTATTGCCGGTGATCTAAAAGGGATTAAAGCAGAATCTCTGGCTATAGATAATTATAGCGGTCAGACAGAAGAATTAAGTTTTTTTGCCAGGAAATATAAGAATACTGCCAGCGAGTTGAAAACCTGGCTTAATCAGGAATATCGATATTCTTCAGGCATAGGAAAATTTATTAGTAATTATATTTATGATAATCAAGAGATTAAAAGTAGAGATAATTTAGATGGGGATAAAATTGATCCAGAAAAGTTTAGTTTTACTGAAAGTCATCCTCTCTTTAATTTACTGGATTCAGAGCTGGATTATACTTTTCTCGATACCAGCAACTATCAATCTGAAGAAGTAAAAATTGAAAGTCTAAAGGATTATTATAATAGATTTGAAGCTGATATCATTGAGGAAGCAGTTGAGCTATTTATTAATTCAGGTTATGAACCAGAAGAGATTGGTGTGATTTCGCCCTTTAATTATCAGTTAATTGAAATTAAAAAGAGGCTGGTAAATTATAACATTAAGGTTGAAACACCTTATAATTTCCAGGGGGATCAACGCAAGGTTATTTTGGTATCAACTGTCCG
>JBNJEB010000094.1:0-6069 GCA_051745425.1 Bacillota bacterium | reverse complement strand
CCTTCTATTATACAATATTCTCACTACAATAACTTTCCCTTTATCTTTATTAACTTTATATATTGTAATGTAATTATCAACTAAAATTTTTCTATATCCTTTTTTTCTTAATATCTCATCCTTTAGTAACTCGGCCATATATGGGAATTCTCTTAATCTTAATAATGAATCTTGAATTTTTCTCATTAATTTATTAGCAGCAATATCATTTTTCAACTCTAAGCTTATATAATCATAAATTTTTTCTAAGTCATGCCTGGCTTCATCAGTAATTTTTATTTCAAATATATTATCAGCCATTTACTTAGTTAAACTTTCAAAAACTTCATCAATATTAGATAAATTACCATTTTCAATATCTTCTTCACCTTTAGCAATCTTTTCATAAAGCTCCAGCCTTGCTAATTTTTTTTCATAACTATTTTTACTCATTACAACAAGGTCTCCATAACCATCTTTAGTGATATAAATAGGCTCATCACTTTGATGACATAGTTCAGAAATTTTTTCTATATTTTTTAAATCATCTAAAGGTCTTATTTCAGCCATAATCATCACCTCTCAATATTATGACTTTATTATATCATTAATTTGTCTCTTATTCTATTATATATTTTCTTCTATCTGAATATCGTCATCATCGACGGCCAGCAATGCATCTGCACCAATATCACTCCGATAATGCATATCCTGGAACTGAACTACATCTACCAGGTCATAAACTAAATCAGCTGCTGCCATTATACCAGCTTCCATGACTGTTAAATTAAGGACTCTTCCCCCGGCTGTAATAAATGAATCCCCTGATTTTTCTGTGCCGGCATGGAATATAACCAGGTCATCAATATGACTTGCTTCTTCTAAACCTGTTATTGTAAAGCCCTCTTCATGGGTGATTGGATAACCACCTGATGCCAGGACTAATGATAGGACAGTTAATGGTTCCATATCTATTGAAACTTCAGCCAGGCGGGTATCAATTGTCTTATTTAAGAGCTCAAAGAAATCATTATTCAACCTTGGCAGAATTGCCTGGGTTTCAGGGTCACCAAAACGGGCATTAAACTCTAAAACTCTAGGCCCTGAAGCTGTGACAATCAGGCCGGCATATAAAACTCCCTGGAAATGAATCCCCTCTTCTCTAAGGGCTTCAATTGTTGGATGCATGATATCTTCATAAATTTCTTCCTTTAGCTCTTCATCCATCCAGTGAACCGGAGAATAGCTGCCCATCCCTGCAGTATTGGGGCCTTCATCGCCATCAAAGACTGCCTTATAATCAACTGCCTCAGCGAAAGGCAGTACTGTTTCCCCATCTGTCAGGGCAAAGATTGAAATCTCCTCACCTTCTAAGAAATTCTCAATAACAATCCTTTCACCGGCATCACCGAAAATCCTATCTTCCATTATCTTTTCAACAGTTCTAAATGCTTCTGGTTCTCCAGTACAGATTACTGCACCCTGGCCCTGGGCTGGACCTTCTGCTTTTATAACAAGAGGATATTCTGCATCCTTTAAATATTTTAAAGCTGTTGATGGGTCTGTAAAGACTTCGTATTCAGCTGTTGGAATATCATATTTTTCAAGAAGTTGTTTGGCAAAAACTTTGCTGCCTTCAAGCATGGCTGCTTCTTTTTCCGGGCCAAATATTTTTAGATGCCGGGATTTGAATTCATCAACTATCCCTGCAACCAGAGGCTCTTCCGGACCTACAACGGTCAGATCTATCTCTTTTTCTTCAGCAAAATTTGCCAGGCTATCAATATCTCCAGCCGCTATATTTATTAACTCGGCCAGATCTTCCATTCCGTCATTGCCTGGTGCTGCAAATATTTTACTTACATGCTCGCTCTGATGTAACTTCCAGATCAGGGCATGTTCTCTACCTCCTGACCCAACTACTAATACTTTCATAATTACACATCCCCCTCCTAATTCAACTAAAAGAACAGACCTTTTCTAACTGGTTTTTTAATGCATTCACGCCTTTCAGGACCTGTACTGATATATGAAATCGGTAAATCTACTTCATTTTCTATAATATCTAAATAACAGCGGGCGTTTTCTGGCAATTCTATAATATCCTGCATTCCAGAAATATCAACAGCCCAGCCAGGAATAGTCTCATAAACCGGCTCAACATTATCGCAATCCAGGATATCAGCAGGAAAGTTTTTAGTCTTTTCTCCATCTATTTTATAGGCAGTACAGACTTTTAACTCGTCAAAACCACTTAGCACATCCAGTTTTGTAAGGACCAGTTCAGTAAATCCGTTAACTATACTGGCATACCGGAGTGCTGGTAAATCCAACCAGCCACATCTTCTTGGCCGGCCAGTTGTGACCCCAAATTCTTTACCCTTTTCTCTGAGCATCTGGCCGGATCTGCCATGAAGTTCTGTTGGAAATGGACCCTCGCCAACTCTGGTGAGATAGGCTTTGGCTACACCAATCACACTATCTATATATTTAGGACCAAACCCGGTTCCTGAAGTTACTCCACCACTACCTGGATTTGATGAGGTGACAAATGGGTATGTACCAAAATCAACATCTAAGAGACTGCCCTGGGCTCCTTCAAAGAAAATCTTTTTCCGCTCTTTTCTATACTTTTCTAAAAGATAAGGAGTATTTGCTATATATGGTTTTAATTTTTCGGCAAGGGGCAGGATCTCTGCCTTAACTTCATCAACTGTTATCTTATCTTCATTATAAACCTCCTGGAGAATTGCATTATGATAAGAAAGTGCCTTTTCAAGTTTTTCAGTAAATTTCTCTTCATTAAAGATATCAAGCACCCTTAAACCTCGTCTGGCAACTTTATCAGTATAGGCTGGACCTATACCCCGGCCAGTTGTACCAATCTTATCATCAGCTTTCCTCTTTTCTTCAAGATTGTCGAGCACTCTATGATATGGCAAAACAAGATGAGCTGTTTTGCTCAAATAGAAATTTTCAAGGCTAATTCCTCTAGCTTCTAACATTTCCATCTCTTCAACCAAAACTTTAAGATCAACTACCACACCATTACCTATCATACAGATAGTATTTTTATGTAAAATACCTGATGGGATAAGATGTAGTTCAAATTTATCATCTTTTACAACAACAGTATGGCCGGCATTATTTCCGCCACCATATCTAACAACTACATCAGCTTCTCTGGATAACATATCAGTTATTTTACCTTTACCTTCATCGCCCCACTGGGCTCCAACTAAAACTTTGTTTGTTTCCCGTGCCATAATAATAACCCCTTTTGCAATAATATTTTTAATTGTCTAACAACTTTAGACTTTTTAAAAATGGCTTGATTACAAGATAATAGTAGCAAATTAATGGGCTACAGTCAAGAACTTCGATTTTTAAGCAGGAAATTAGGCTTTGACCAAGAATTGATAATATTACAGCTTAAAAATATCTGGAAATAAAAATTTACATATAAGAATCTATTTATAAGGAGGCTAATATCGGTATGGATGGAGGTTTCTGGTTTAGGCAGGAAGGCATCTCTTTTAAAGGTTCCCCGGCTAGCAGGACAGTTTCACTAGGCACTGACCTGATTAACCGGGGTTTTTTAACCCAGTTTCCTGGTTCAAGTCTGGCAGCTTTCCTTCTGCTAGCAAGCAAAGGAGCTGAATTAGAAGCAAAAAAATTAAGTTTACAGGAACTAAACTGCTTAATTCCTGGTTCGCTGGATGAAGTTATTACAGGCCTGGAATATTTGCAGGAACGGGAAATAATAGTTTTTGAAAAGTCAAATACTCAACAGAAAAGATTCAACTTGAGAAGTTTAAAGAAAGAAGAGAAAATATATATTTCTTTAAATCCATCAGGATTAATGCCCAGCCAGAAAAGCGAGGAGCCTGCTTCTACTACCATAAATGATAATGAACTGGTTAAAAAACTTATTGAATTTTTCCCTGGCCAGCCTGGTTCTCAGGCCAGAAAACAGGCAAAGACTGAGATTAAACGCTGGTGTGATGATTTTCCTCCAGGCTTAATAGAAGAACTTTTAAATAGGGTCCATAAATGGCTGGAACATCCCCAGAACCCACACGAGAGGGCCCATTATTACCTGCGGGCTATTATTTCTGACTGGTATGAGAAAGAAATTTTTAGCTTTGAAAAGCTCCAGGAATATGATAGACTATACCGGGAGACCCGTGAACTTGCCAGAATTTATGGCTTTAAGAATTATCACCAGCTTAACCCTATTCAGCTGGAAACTTTACAGAGCTGGCTAAAGGGAGGCCAGGGGCTTTCTGTACAGTTAGCCTGCTGGGCTGTTAAAAAAGCCGTTAAGCAGAAGCGGGATGGCCGGCCTTCCCTTGATTATATTGAAAGAAATTATATTCAGCCTTTAAAGGATGCCGGCATTCAGAATACCAAAGAGGCTGAGACTTTCTTTAATAAAAGAAGTAAAAAGTATCATCAGAAAGATTCTTCTAATGATACTGCTGATATTATTAATATAGATGATGAGACCGACAAAGATGAATTTACATGTGATTTAAGCTGGGATAGCCTTGAATGGGAAGAACCAGAATGATTTTAAGGAGGTAAGTTTTAATGCCAGAGAATAACCATGAATTTCAATTATTAGGGATTTTACTCCAGTATCCTGACCAGATCGATCAGGCGGCTGATGAACTTGAAGATAGACATTTTAGTAATCCTCAGGCAGGATTAATTTATGAGGAACTGCTTAAACAGTTTAGACGGGATGGTGGCATCTCCAGAACCAAGCTATTATTGAAACTTAGAGAAGGTAATCTTGTTAAAGATCCTGAAGAAATTATGGAAAGGCTTACCTCTGGCTACAATTCCAGAGAAGAATTAAAGCCAACTATTGATATAATTAAAGAAGATTATCAGAAAAAACTCTTGCGTCAGGCTGCCAACCAGCTCCAGGAGCTGGCCAGTGACCCTGATAGGACTATCGATCAATATCAGTCCCGGGCCCAGGAGATTGTCTTTAAGGCTACAAGTGAGGCCAGCGATCTTGAAAAACATATTTTTTCAATGGAAGAGGCTTTAATTAAGTCTTATGAATATTATATTGACCGGAGGAATAACTTAACTGATACCGGTGTCCAGACCGGATACATGAGTTTAGATAGAATGATCGGCGGTTTTAAGAAAGGCCATCTTAACGTTATAGCTGCTTCTACTTCAATGGGCAAAACAGCTTTTGCAATCAATATTGCCCAGAATATTCTCCGCCGGGATATACCTGTTGGGATTATTTCACTGGAGATGGAGGCCCAGGAGATAGTGGACAGAATGATTGTCCAGGAGGCCATGGTCAATGCCTGGAAATACAGTCAGGGCGAGACAAGTGAATCTGAAGACGAGAAAATCTCCAGCGCCTTAAATAAAATGCATGAATATCCTCTAATGATCTCTGATGAGCGTGGATTGAATGTTGCCCAGATCCGGGCCCGGCTGCGGAAGTTTAAATCACAGTTAGATGAACTCGGACTGGTAATTGTCGATTACCTACAGATGGTTAAGTTGCCTGAAGATAGCGCCCAGAATACAGCCAGGGCTGTCGGTGAGATTGTCCTCCAGCTAAGAAATATGGCCTCAGAACTTGAGGTGCCAATCGTTTTAATCTCACAGATAAGTCGTAGCTTTACAAGCAGGCAGGATAAACGCCCTGTACTCTCTGACCTTCGTGATTCAGGTAATATTGAAGAGATCGCTGACGGTGTCATCTTCCTATACAGAGAAGCTCACACTTCAGCCGCTGCCAGAGAGAAAGCTGAACTAGAGGGAACTGAAGGCAAGACCGATATTATCATCGCCAAGCAGAGAACCGGCCAGACCGGCCTGGTTAATCTCCACTTTGATGAGGACCATATCCGTTTCGTTGACCCTGAAAATATGTCCTATGAGGATGCGATCCCAAATGTCCAGTGATGATAGCCTAAAACTTAAAGCACTAACTGCTTTTTTCTCTGCCTATGCCGATCTTAAAGACCAGGGAGATATCACCAGAGAGCAGTTTAATCAGGTCAATGAAGTTATTGAAGATATTGAGAATATAGAGTATGATGAATTAAT
>JBNJEB010000093.1:0-6129 GCA_051745425.1 Bacillota bacterium | reverse complement strand
ATTACTCATAAATTTAGCATTATTCTCATTGAGATCATACATGATACTAAGGGAATTATAGCCAATTAAATTATTTAGATCATCTCTGCTACTTAAAATATCATTGACTCTATTTAAAATAAGATTCAACTTCTTTTCATATTGCTTAACAGCCTGCTCTGGAATCTCTGGTAAACTTGAAATATTGAGCTGGTTATTTTTAGCCATGATTAACTCACCTCTTATAATAATAGGTCTAATATATTATTCTCTAGTCAAAGAGAAATACCTGCAATTGTAGAGATTTATTATAAATGATATAATTAATACCAGTGTGTATTATTGGTTAAGTAATTAAATTAGGAGTGTAATTTTATGAATCGGGACCAGTTTATGGTTATAAATAAAAAAGATATGGCAGAGCGAAACTGGCAGCAGCTAGATTTTATCATAGTCTCTGGTGATGCCTATGTTGACCACCCCTCATTTGGTACAGCAATTATAGCAAGGGTCCTAGAGGATGCCGGCTTTAAAGTCGGGATTATTGCCCAGCCTGACTGGCGGTCTGTTGCTGATTTTAAAAGACTGGGCAGGCCCAGGCTTGGTTTTCTAGTGACTGCTGGCAATATGGATTCAATGGTCAGTCATTATACAGTTAATAAGCGGCCCAGGAGTAATGATACCTACTCACCTGGCGGTCAGGCCGGTTTAAGACCTGACCGGGCCACAATTGTTTACTGTAACCGCTTGAAGGAAGCTTATAAAGATGTCCCGATTATAATTGGCGGCATCGAGGCCAGCCTCAGGAGGTTTGCCCATTATGATTACTGGGATGACGAGGTCAGAAGGTCTATCCTCTTTGATAGCAGGGCAGATCTTTTAGTCTATGGCATGGGTGAAAGACAGATTATTGAAATTGCAGAGAGTCTCGATAATGGTCTCGATATAGAATATATCAGGCATGTCCCTGGCACCTGTTATATTATTGGAGATAAAGATAATCTTTATGGCGGGCTTGAGCTTGATTCCTATGAAGACATTGCCGCAGATAAAAAGAAATATGCTGAAAGCTTTAAAATCCAAGCCGATGAGCAGGATCCGATCCGGGGTAATATCTTAATCCAGCGCCACAATGATCGCTATCTGGTCCAGAACCCGCCGGCTAAACCTTTAGACAGAGAGATGCTGGACCTGGTCTATTCATTGCCCTATCAACGGGATTATCACCCGATCTATGAGCCAGCTGGTGGTGTTCCGGCTATCAGGGAAGTCAAATTTAGTATAACCAGTTCCCGGGGCTGTTATGGGGGCTGTTCTTTCTGCGCCTTAAATTTTCATCAGGGTCAGATGGTCATTGGCCGGAGTAAGGAATCAATTGTTGCAGAGGCCAGAAAAATAATTGCTGATGCTGATTTTAAAGGCTATATCCATGATGTCGGTGGCCCGACTGCCAACTTCAGGAATCCGGCCTGTGATAAACAACTCCATCAAGGTGTCTGCAAGGATAAAGAATGTCTCTTCCCTGAACCCTGTGGCAATCTAAAGGTCGATCATAGTGAGTACCTTGACATATTAAGAACTTTAAGAAATCTGGAGGGCGTTAAAAAGGTCTTTATCCGTTCCGGCTTAAGATATGATTATATTATGGCCGATAAAGACGATACCTTCTTTGAAGAACTCTGCAAACATCATGTAAGTGGGCTCTTAAAAGTGGCCCCGGAACATATTTCCCCGGAGGTCCTGAAACTAATGGGCAAACCTGATGCCCGGATCTTTGATGAATTCAGGGAAAAATTTTATAGAATAAATGATAGGATTGATAAGGAACAATACCTGGTACCCTATCTTATATCCAGTCATCCTGGCAGCACTCTGGAATCAGCAATTGAACTGGCTGAATATTTAAGGGATATTGGTCATCAGCCGGAACAGGTCCAGGATTTCTATCCGACACCAGGGACCCTTTCGACTACAATGTATCATACCGGCTATGATCCTAAAACTATGGAAGAAATCTATGTCCCTAAATCCAGGCAAGAAAAGAAGATGCAGAGGGCACTGCTCCAGTATAAATATTCCAGGAATTATAATCTGGTTTATCAGGCCCTGAAAAAAGCCGGCCGGGAAGACTTAATTGGCGATCATAAAAAGGCTTTAATCAGAGATAAATATGCCTGATTATAACTTTGTGAAATTTGTGAAGAGATACTACCAGGTAACCGTCGGGTAACCGGCAGGTGATTATTAATTTTAACATACAGTGAGGGTGATAATTATTAAAATTAATACAAAAAATAATCTATTCCAAAACTCATTCTTATTATTTGTAGTTTTAGGATTTCTTATAAAATATAACTATATCCACCTAAAAATATTTTACGTTCCATCTATAACCGGTTTAATCATGAAAAATATTGTATTAATACTGGCCTTTATCTATATTATTATTCAAATCTATGATGATAAGAAAAAAATCAAAAAATTATTCTGGGCTTATCTTGTTTTCTCTATTATATTTGTTATTGGGTATCTATATTACTCATACTATGGCAACTACTTTAGCATCATAGATTATCTTATGAGTGAAAATACAGGACGGGCCGGTAATTCAAGTATTTTTATTGAAAACATCAATCCTCTTTACTTGGTCGGCTTTGCTTTAGACTTTATCTTTGCAGCTCTATTATATTTTAAGATTAAAAGTTCAAATACTTATAACAGAAATAGGTTATTTTTTAAAAATAGAAAGTTCCATTTAATATCAATAGCTTTAATATTGTTCTGCCTGGCAGGTCAGATTCTTTATACTAATTATCAGCTGGGAAATCACAACCCCCAGGAGCTCTATCATCGGTCTACATCTAAATTTGTAAATACCTATGGTTATTTTCCAGTTTATCTGATGGAAATTTATGAGATATTAAATCCCTATCAGATTGATGAAGAGGAGCCACTCCCGGAATCTTATAATGGAGAATTAGCAGGAAGAGGTCTAATTGATGATGAGACAAATATTATTGCAATTCAAATTGAAACCCTGGATGAAAAAATAATAGATTACGAACATAACGGCCAGGAAGTAACCCCCTTTTTAAATGACTTAAAAGACGAAAGTCTTTATTTCCCTAATTTTATCACCCAGCATATCAGAGGCAGTTATAATGCTGATTTTTCATTCTTAACATCCCTTTATCCGATGAATAAAAACTTTACCTATCGGGAAAATGATCTAAAGGATTTCCAGTCCATTGTAAATACTTTAAATAATGATGGATATAATACTCTGGCCCTCCATAATTATGACGGTGATTTCTTTAATAGAAATACCGCCTTTGCTGAATTAGGTTTTGATAAGTTTTATTCAAAAAAAGATTACAGTACTGAAAATCTAGAAATGGAAATTGATAAAAACCTGGGTATCAATGATTATGATTTCTTAAAACAATCCCTTGATTATTTAGAAGAGGCTGAAAAACCTTTCTTTAGTTTTTTCATTACCCTTACAGGCCATAAGCCATTTGATTATTATCCCCAGTCTGAAGCTATAGATGCCTTTAAGAATATTGAGGATCAAATGGTCAAAGATTTATTCAATACTTTTAACTTTGTTGATAGCTCTCTTAAAATGTTTATAGATGAACTGGAGCAAAGAGATTTAAAGGAGAATACTTTAGTTATTATCTATGCCGACCACGAATCCCTGGTTAATAGAGATGAATATTCCTCCGGGAGAGACTATAATCTAACAGAAAATATTAAGAAACCTGAACATGTCCCTTTATTTATTATTCATCCGGAAATTGAAAATAAAGTAGACGAAAGAGCTGTCAGTATTCTTGATCTGTCGCCTACAATTCTTGATCTCCTGGGACATGAAGAAATGCCTGAAGAATTTTTAGGCAACTCTATCTTTGATAAGAATGAATATCCAATTCTATTTATCCATGAAGTACCTCAGGTCTTATATAAGGATCAGCTCTATTTAATTAATGAAAGCAGGTTTAAACAGGTCGGTTATTATAATAATCTTCAAGATAATTCTCTAATAGCTGATCAGGAGAAAGAAAAATTAAGAGAAACAATTAAATATATGCGAAGCATCTACTTAAAACGCCAGAGATGACCTTTTAGAATTTGTTTCCTGTAAAAATGCCTGCCAGCTTAATTATTATCCTGTTTATCTTTAATAATTTTTAACTGGTGGGCTTTCATTATATCTGAACGGGTTAAAATCCCCACCATTTCTCCATCTTCTACAACAATTAATCTACCAATTTCTGACCTGGACATCTTTTTAAAGGCCTCAAAGAGTTCATCTTCAGGATGAACTGAAATGATATCACAGGCCATTACTTCTTCAACTGCCTTTAATTCTTTACTCTGCTCTGATATTCCCCTTATATCGTCCAGAGTTACGCAACCTGTTAAATTCCCTTCACTATCAACTACTGGATACCCGGAATGTTTTTCTTTAAGCATCTTATCCAGTAAGTCTGAAACTGTAATATCTTCTCTAACTGTTATTACTTCTTCTGTCATCAGATCCTTTACTTTAAATGGACCAAAGACATCACGCATCAGACTGGTCTCTTTTTCCTGGCTTGCTCCTATATAAATAAAGAAAGCTATTAACATCAGGAGGATTTGTCCATATAAAAAACCATAGAATCCCATTAAAAAGGCAAACCCTTTGCCGACTGCTGTTGCTATCTTAGTTGCCTTATAATGGCTGGTCTTCAATGCTAATAGAGACCTGAGTATCCTGCCTCCATCAGATGGAAAGGCCGGTAGCAGGTTAAATATTGCCAGGAAAATATTTATATAGCCTAGATAATAAACCATCAAACTAATATCTGCATTAAAACCGGTTATAACTGGCCGGATTACAAAGAGTAAGAGACTACCGAAGACCAGGCTAAATAATGGCCCTGCTAAAGCCATTAAGGCCTCATCCTTGGGATTATGAAGATCATCATCCATCTGGGCGACTCCACCAAGAAGCATTAAGGTTATGCTGCTAATTTCAATGCCCTTTTTCTGAGCTACCAGCGAATGGGAGATCTCATGAAAAGTTACGCTAACAAAGAGCATTATTGCCAGAATAAAACCGATAATCAGCGGATTTAGACCAATACTTTCCGGGTTCACCGCTGCCATACTGGCTATCTGGTTAATATTGGTTGCAATCACCCAGCTAAAGAAGGGGAGAATTATCAGGAAACTTACATGGATTCTGATTGGAATACCAGCAACTTTCGTTATTGTTATTGAACTTTTCAGCATTTATCTCACCCTTTCTCTGATAATCTTTTAAAGAATAGTTGAATAAAACTTTTCTCCTCTTTTATTCATTATATAATAGACTGGCTTAAATTTATATTAATTATCTACATTAAAGTCAACTTATTATTCTATAGTCCAGACAATAGTAACATTATCTGAAGCCTTGACTTCCTCTGGCTCAAAATCAAGACTTTCTGAAACCATCATACAGTCACTATGGGACACACTATAATCATGACTAAATCTAACTTCTGTCCAGTCGTAATCAATTCTTAAGACCTTGCCTAGCTTAACCCCGGCTGCCTCGACCATAATCTCTGCCTTTGTCCTGGCATCTGTAACAGCATTTTTAAGAAGTTGATTTTTAACAGCTGTTTTATCTTTAATTGTATAATCAACAGAAAATTCTGGTTTGGCCATTGATTCTGTAAGGGCATTCAGAGTTTTTTCTAATCTGGCAGTATCGAGATCAAAGGCAATATACAGGTCATGTTTGGCTTTATAACCTTCAAAAACTCTCCGGTAATTGTCATTTTTATCTTTATAGCTGCTGTATACAGTATCAACATAGAATCTTTTGGTTTTAATATCTTCTCTCTCAAAACCAACTGAATAAAGAGATTTCCTCAATTGATCCAACTGTCTTGCTGCAGAATTTAAAGTATCAGAATACTTCATTTCACTGGCTACTAAATCCAGATCTATTACTATCCAGTCTGGAGGCATTGAAACCTTGCCGGAACCTCTTACAGTTATCACCCTTGAATCATTAGTCAATTAAATCATCCCCTTTTATTTTTATAGTTTCTGCTTATAATTAGCCATTAAGTTAAAATTTCCTGCATAAAAAAATAAAAACCCTCTATC
>JBNJEB010000092.1:0-6161 GCA_051745425.1 Bacillota bacterium | reverse complement strand
AAACTATGCCTGATTTACTTATAAAATTAGAGAAATATCTTTTTTATATATTAGGAATAATAATTCCTGTATCAATTCTTGCAATCTTTCATTATGCCCCTGAAGAAAAGGTCATGGGCGATGTCCAAAGAATATTCTATTACCATGTTGGTTCAGCCTGGGTAGGATTCTTTGCCTTTTTCATAGTTTTTACTGCCAGTATTCTTTATCTCTACCGAAAAAAAACTGACTATCACAGAATCGCACTTGCTTCAGCTGAAATAGGTGTTGTCTTTACAACAATAGTGCTGCTTACCGGCATGCTCTGGGGCCGTTCTGCCTGGAATACCTGGTGGACCTGGGACCCACGATTAACTACCTCATTAATCCTCTGGCTAATGTATCTTGGCTACTTATTTCTCCAGCTTGCTCTTCAGGGAGAAGAGAATGAAAAGCAGCAGCGCCTGACAGCAGTATTCGGGATTATAGCTTTTGTTAATGTTCCACTGGTTTTTTTCTCAATCCGGTGGTGGAGAACAATTCATCCTGTAGTAATAGATATTGGTAGCACAGGGTTAAGCACAGAAATGATCCAGGTTCTTATCTTTTCAGTTCTGACAATCTCTTTACTTTATCTGCAATTAATTTTATTAAGATTTAAACAGCTTAAAAATAAATCTCGACTTGAAAAAATACAGAATATCTTAAGAAGAAAGGAGGGTATGGCTCCCTAAAGCCACTGATATGAATTATTTATCTGCAGCATATATAATTTTTTGGGTTTTAATATTCTTTTATATCTATAAGGTCCGTAAAACCAATCAGGAATTAAATGAAAAAATAGAAATACTTGAAGAAAAAATAAAAGAATTAGAACAGAATAATTAGTCACTCTGATTTTTATGCCGTTCATCTATCATAACCCTGGCCTCTTCAGCCCAATTGCCAGAAAGATATCTTCTGGCAACCCAGCCAGCTCTGGCTATAAAATCAAGCACCATTCCTATAAATATGCCTGGCAGTCCAAGCCCGACTGGAACTGCCAGCAAATAACTTAAGCCTAATTTAAAGACTGTCTGGCTCATAACAAGCCCATAAAATGGCGTTCTTGTATCACCGGCAGAAGATAATAGACCTGAAAGCACACCGTAAAGAGTTAAAATTGGTGCTCCAATACCTAAAGCTCTTAAAAAGCTAACACTATAATTTAAAGTGGTAAGGTCATCAGTAAAGAATCCAGTTAATGCCGGTGCCCCTATAAATAAAATAACTCCTCCTGCAGTAATTGTAATTGCCGTAAGCCATAACATAGCATCAGTTATCTTCTTACTCTCAAATGGTTTATCCATACCTAAAGCTCTGCCAGTCATGATGGTCGTTACAGTCCCATAAGCTCTATGCAGAGGAGCAACTAACTGCTGATGAACTCTTCTGGCTATATGATAGGCTGCAGCGGCCTCAGTTCCAAAGAGCAAGACTAGAGCATTAAAGGGAAATGTAATCAAACTCTGATAACCACCCTGAAGTATTTTCGGTAAACTAATCTTAAATAACTGTTTAACAATTATTAAATCCCAACCATCATCAGGCAATCCAAGGCTTAAATGGCTAAAAGACAGTAAAAATATTCCAAGATACATAATAGCTGCTACCAGTTTAGCAACAAATGTCCCCCAGCCAACTCCCACTACCCCAATCTCAGGAAATGGCCCAACTCCTAAGGCCAGTCCAACCGATAATACTATATTGACAACATTACTAATCACATTAACAACCATCGGTGTTCTAGTATCGCCAGTCCCCTGCAATGATCTATCAGATATAAGAGTTATTAATCTAAAGGGAGCAGCAGCCAGAATTATCATTAAATATTCAGCGCCAAGCTGAATAACCTCTGGGGCAGCACCTAAAATAGCTATTAAAAAATCCGAAAAAAGAAGACCAATCACCATAAATGGCAGACTAATTACAACTCCGGTCAGTAAGACCTGAGTTAATACTTCATCAGAACTTTCTGCTCCTCTTCCAACCTCTTCAACTCCTGTCTCCTGGGAGATTAGAGCTATACTACCTGTCCCCAGACCCAGCCCAACTCTTAGAACAAGCCGTTCCCAGACATCACCCAAGCCAACAGCAGTAACGGCTGCTGGCCCAAAAAATCCCATTAACAACATGTCTGTTGTCCGCATAGCAGTTGTAAATATATGATTAAGTACAACTGGCCAGGCCAGGCTCAGCGCATCTTTCCAGATACTATAATACTGTCCCAGATTCACCATAAAACCATCC
Source organism: Bacillota bacterium (assembly GCA_051745425.1). Classification (GTDB taxonomy): domain Bacteria; phylum Bacillota; class Halanaerobiia; order Halanaerobiales; family Halarsenatibacteraceae; genus Halonatronomonas. The sequence continues at coordinate 3,893 of JBNJEB010000092.1, read as the reverse complement.
CTTTAGTTAAAAATTATATCAAAGTTTATCCAATCCGATTTATTGCTATTTTAGCAGAGTCTAAAAACTTATCCAAATCCGCCTTCTCATGAGCCATAGATAAAAAGATTGCTTCATACTGAGAAGGGGCTAAGTATATACCTTCTTTCAGCATCTCCTGAAAATAATCAGCATACATATCGGTATCTGAAGTCTTTGCAGTTTCATAATTAATAACCTCTTTATCAGTAAAATAAAGACTAACTAAAGTTCCGGCCTGATTCACAGATAACTTAAGACTTGACTCCTCGGCAATTTCCCTTAAACCAGCAGCCAAATAATCAGCCTTCTCCTTAAGTTCAACATAAACACCAGGCTCCTGAATCAATTTCATCATCTCCAGACCTGCCGCCATTGCCAGAGGATTCCCTGATAAAGTACCGGCCTGATATACCGGCCCGGAAGGGGCAACTTCATCCATAATCACTTTTTTGCCACCATAAGCACCAACAGGCAGCCCACCGCCAATAATCTTACCCAGGCAGGTCAGGTCAGCTTCAACGCCATAATATCCCTGGGCGCCACCTGAAGCCATTCTAAAACCAGTAATAACCTCATCAAAGATTAATAAGCTGCCATGCTCATCAGTTATCTCCCTTAAAAATTCAAGATAACCTTCTGCTGGAGGAACTACCCCCATATTGGCAGCAACAGGCTCAAGAATAACAGCCGCAATTTCATCACCTTCTTCAGCAAAAACCTCTTTAATAGCTTCCATATCATTATAGGGCAGGCTAATAGTTAAACGGGCAAGCTCTGCAGGAACACCTGGACTATCTGGCAGACCTAAAGTAGCCTGGCCTGAGCCAGCTTTTATTAGAAAACTATCGCCATGGCCATGATAACAACCATTAAACTTTATAATCTTATCCCTATCCGTATAACCCCTGGCCAGTCTGATTGCACTCATAGTAGCTTCTGTCCCTGAATTAACCATTCTAACCCGGTCAATAGATGGAATCAACTTAACTATCTCTTCGGCCATTTCAGTCTCAATAACTGTTGGTGCACCATAACTTGTACCTTTTTCAAGCTGATTTTTTACTGCCTCTACAATCTCGGCTTTATTATGACCAAATAACATTGGACCCCAGGATCCAATGAAATCAATATATTCATTGCCATCAATATCATATATCTTACTGCCCTTAGCTTTCTCAATAAATAGTGGGTTCTCCTTAACAGATGAAAATGCTCTGGCCGGACTATTTACACCACCAGGCAGCAAGTTACAGGCTCTCTGATATTCCTCATAAGATTTCTCGTACATCTTTAACCACTCCCATTAAAACTATAATATTTCATACTTGATTTTTTAAATTCCTCTAAACTATAAATAATCTGATAATCCTTATCTCCTATCTTCTCTGCCATCTCATTAACAGTAGCTCCCAGTTCATTTTGAAATTTAGCATGGGTCATTGCATATAGATTATAGGGCCAGTCAGGTGGATGTGCCGGCCGATGATAACAGTGACTAACCTGCTCAAAAACAGCCAGCTGATAACCGGCTTTATCAATCTCAGTTTCATCTATCTCCCAGACAACCATTCCATTAGCCTGATAACCACTCCTGCGATGATATAAAAGAGGGGCTATCCGCTTTAAAGCACCAGCTTCTTTCATTTTCTTTAGCCTATCAAGAACTTCATATTCTTTGCAGCCACATTTATTAGCAATCATCTTAAAAGGCCTTTTGATTAATTCAATATCTTCCTGAAGCAGAGCAATTATATTCCTGGCCAGTTGATCTGGCCGATAAATCTCCTGCAGATCCTCTTCCGCCTGATTAGAAACCTTATCTCCAAAAACTTTATCTTTAATTTCTATACTTCGCTTGTTCTGGAGATCAAGCTTAACCCCTAATTTATATCTCTTAAGAGCAGGTAATCTTAAAATTTTAATATCAAGATCTGCTTCCAGTTTCTCAACTTCTTCTTCAAGACTAGCTTCAGGGCCAACAGTCAAAGTAAACCATAAATTATAATCATGGGACCGTCTGTAATTATGGGTAACCCCTTGCAATTTATTAATTTCTTCAGCCACAACTCTAATCCGATCTTCAGCTACAGAAGCCGCCAGCAGGGTACTCTTAAAACCAAGTCGGCCAGATCTAAAGACCCCGCCAAATCGCCTGATAATATCACCTTTTAATTCATTAAGAATTTTAATAACAGCATCTTCCTCAAGACCAACCTGCTCAGCTAAATCTTTAAAGGGACGCTTAACCAGTCTAATTCCTTCCTGGGCTTCAGTTAATAATCCCCTGGCAGCAACATCTAATTTACTCATTAGAGTTAACTCCACACCAGGGATCGCCAGCTAGATAATTGCCTTCAGAATAATAATAAGCTCTGGCCCTGCAACCTCCACAGATTCCAAGATATTTACAGCTGTCACATTTCCCTTCATATTTACTATAATCCCTTAAATCTTTAAAAACCTTGCTATCCTGCCAGATTTCAATAAAGCTTTCTTCCTTTAAGTTGCCTGCTGCCACAGGCAGATATGGACAGATATGAACTTCCCCTTCAGGCAGAACACAGCAATAAGAGACGCCTGCCAGACAGCCTCTGCTAAAGCGCATCTCAATACCCCTTTCTTTTGCCAGCGGCAGGAATTGTGGTGCACAGGTAGGTTTTAATTCTATCTCAACTTCCCTGCTTTTATCAAGGATAGATTCTATCATCTCCTGATATTTTCTGCCTCTTAAAGAATCCTCTTCTATCTCCTTACCCCGGCCAGTTGGTACTAAAAAGAAAGGGTGAACAGCTCTTGCGCCTAATTCTTCGGCCAGTTCAATAATACCCTCAAGTTCAAAGAAATTCTGCTCTGAAATAGTCGTATTTATTTGCACCGGTATCTCATACTCTCTGACAAGTTTAATACTTTCAACAGTATTCTTCCAGGCACCATCCTGGCCTCTAAAATTATCATGGATTTCAGGAGAGGCACTGTCCAGACTTATCCCCATACCCTTTAAACCGGCATTTTTTAACCGCTCAATTCTATCAGCAGTTAAATCAAGGGCATTTGTTCCTAAAACAGGATATAAACCTTTTTCATCAGCATATGAAATTAAACTATCCAGATCGTCCCGTAAAAGTGGCTCTCCACCACTTAAAATCAACAGTCTAAAACCTAGCTCAGCCAGATCATCTATTAACTGGTAACCTTCTTCAGTAGATAATTCTTCTGAAGTATCTAGCTCAGGACCAGCTTCACGATAACAATGCTGACAGTATAAATTACAGCGCTTGGTTATATTCCAGGAAACCATCTTCATTTTAATTATCCCTCTTTCCATATCTTTCAGCAAATCTATTGGCAAATTCCAGCGCTGCATAACTTATAATCAAATCGGCACCAGCCCTCTTAATTGCAGTCAGGATCTCATATTGCAACTCCCAGCGATTCACCAGACCAGCCTGGCTACCGGCATGAACCAGCGAATATTCCCCACTGACATTATAAGCAGCCACCGGTAAATCAGTCTTCTCTCTAACATCTTTTATAATATCTAAATAAGCCAGTGCAGGCTTAACCATTAAAATATCAGCACCTTCATCCTCATCAAGCCATATTTCTCTTAAAGCCTCCCGGCTATTGGCAAAATCCATCTGATGGCTTGAACGATCACCCTCAGTAGGACTTGATCCCTGAGCCTCTCTAAAAGGCCCATAAAATGCTGAATTATACTTAGCAGCATATGACATAATAGGTACATCCTTAAAACTATTCTCATCTAATTCTTTTCTAATTGCAGCAATCCTGCCATCCATCATATCAGAAGGGGCAACCATATCAGCACCACTTTTAGCATGGGATACAGCCATCTCTGCCAGATGAGGCAG
>JBNJEB010000091.1:0-6185 GCA_051745425.1 Bacillota bacterium | reverse complement strand
TCATCGATTGGAGTATAATCAAGATCAAAGGCATCGGCAACAGCTTTATAGGTTACTTCCCCTTCATATACATTCAGACCAAGGGCAAAGCCTCTATCTTCTTTCAATGCTTCTTTGTAACCTTTATTGGCAATCCTTCTGGCATATGGTAAAGTTACATTGGTTAAGCCAAAGGTTGAAGTTCTGGCAACAGCACCAGGCATATTAGCAACACAGTAATGAACAACACCATGCTTTTCAAATACTGGATCACTGTGAGTTGTTGCATGGGAAGTTTCAATACAGCCACCCTGGTCAATTGCAACATCGGCTATAACAGAACCATCCTTCATCTCTTTAAGCATATCTTCAGTTACAAGATGAGGGGCTTTGGCGCCAGGAATCAAGACTGCACCAATAACTAAATCAGCATCTTTTATCTCTTCTCTAATATTATATTCATTGGACATTAAAGTCTTAACTCTGCCCTGATAAATATCATCTATATAGCGCATCTGAGCCGGGCTCTTTTCCATAACAGTTACATCTGCACCGAGGCCAACTGCCATTTTGGTAGCATTTAATCCAACAATACCGCCACCGATTACGACAACTTTAGCAGGAGTAACTCCTGGAATACCACCTAAAAGAACTCCCTGGCCACCCTGAGGCTTTTCAAGGAAGCGGGCACCTGCCTGGGTTGATAAACGCCCGGCAACCTCACTCATTGGAGTAAGTAAAGGAAGACCACCAGCTTCATCTTCAACAGTCTCATAGGCAATTGATACAACATTCTTTTCCATTAACTCATGGGTTAGCTTCTCTTCAGCAGCTAAATGGAGATAAGTAAAGAGAATTAAATCTTCTTTAAAATATTTATATTCTTCTTCTAAAGGTTCTTTAACCTTCATAACCATATCCGCCCGCTCAAAGATTTCAGCAGGTGAATCAACCATTTCAGCTCCAGCTGCCATATATTGATTATCATCAATACCGCTGCCTACACCACCGTTAGTTTGAACTAAAACTTCATGGCCATCTTCCTTAAAAGCCTTAACTCCAGCTGGAGTTATAGCAATTCTGTTTTCATTGTCCTTAATTTCCTTGGGTACACCAATAATCATCATTTTTCCCCCTTAATAATATTATATATTTTATGTTACTTTAAAAAGCTCTAACTCAATAATACATATTCTTTATTAATTTTAATTCTCCTGCTAAAATAGTATTTTCTTTATAAGAGATTATATTTTTATATTATACTATAATTCACAAAACATCAAGAAAAATATGCCCGCCTTAGCGGGCATATCTAATTATATTTAAAGTTTATTTTCAACTTCAGCATTATCAATTAATTCTTCTACATAATCCTGCCAGATATCCTGTCTCTCTCTATCTAGCAAAATAGTCTCAATTTCATCTTTTACCTCTGAGAAATCTCTCTGTCCGGCTTCAACTATCTCATCAACTTTAATAATATGATAACCAAAATCTGTTTCCACTATCTCAGAAACTTCACCAGCTTCTAAATCCAATGCAGCTTCTTTAAAGGTAGCATCAAACTGAGTATTATCAGTTACTAAACCTAATTCTCCACCTGCTTCTGCTGAAGGTCCTGTTGAGACTTCTTTAGCTAGTTCTGCAAAATCTTCTCCCTCATTTAATCTTTCCAGAACATCTTCTGCAGCTTCTTCACTATCAACTAAAATATGCCTTACTTGTGAACCAGCTTCAATTTCAAATTGACTCTGATTATTATCATAATATTCCTGCATATCCTCTTCAGTAATTTCTATAGGACCTACAGTCTCCTCCTGCAGGGCAAAAATCAGCATATCTTTTTCATTTCTCTCTATAAAAGTACTCTTATATTCATCTAGAGATTGAATTCCCTGCTGCTGTAATGCCTGAAGTAGTTGTTGTTCACTCATATTATTTTGAGCCATAACAGTTTCTAAATGATCTTCAAAGAATTCATCTTTATCTTCTTCAGTCATCTCAATACCTTTTTCTTCTACTTCTCTATTCAATAAATAATAAGTTAAAAATTCATCAAATTTTGTTTTTCTATATTCATTCATCAAATCACGGCCTGCCTCAGTTTGCAGCAGTAACTGACCAAATTCCTGGTTGGTTTGGAATATCTGCATAACAACCTGCTCAGTGCCTATAACTTCATCTATTTCCATAACTGATATCTCTTCACCATTAATAATTGCTGCTGGACCTTCTTCTTCCATTTCCTGAGCGGAAACAACTGAGCCTGTTAATAAAATAAGTGCCAAAAAACCAATCAAAACAACCGATGAAAATTTCTTGAATAAAATAACTATCAACTCCTCTAAGTTTTTTTGATTACTCCCTTTAATTACTTCTAGATTAATATATAAAATCCTTCATAAAAAATAATGGCTCCCCGAGCAGGACTCGAACCTGCGACAAAGTGGTTAACAGCCACTCGCTCTGCCAGCTGAGCTATCGGGGAGCAATAAATATAAAAATCGGCGACGACCTACTCTCCCACAAAGTCACCCTTGCAGTACCATAGGCGCTGGAGGACTTTACTTCTGTGTTCGAAATGGGAACAGGTGTTTCCCCTCCGCTATTGTCACCGAAAATTTTATGCAATTATTTAAACAGTATTTCTCAATCACAATTACTATAATACATCATAAAGAACTACCTGTCAAGGATTAATTATATTTTTTATTAATCTCTACTCATTTTTGGATCAAGAGCATCCCGAAGTCCGTCACCAAATAAATTAAACCCTAAAACAGTAAGCATAATTGCAAGACCAGGATAAGTTGTAACATGATGAGCAGTCCTGATATAACCACGACCCTGACTTAACATTGCCCCCCATTCAGGGATTGGAGCCTGAGCACCTAAACCTAAAAATCCAAGGCCAGCAGCCCATAAAATAGCTGCACCAACCTGTAAAGAAGATTGAACTATTATCGGCGCCAGACAGTGAGGTACAACATGTTTAAAAATTATCATACTCTCTCTAACTCCTAAAGCATGAGCAGCATCAACAAATTCTTTATTCTTAATTGATAAAACAGAGCCTCTAACCAGCCTGATATAAGTCGGGATTGATACTATTCCAACTGCAATCATGGCATTAACCAGACCAACCCCCATCACAGACACAATTATAATAGCCAGTAGCATACCTGGAAAAGCCATCATGATATCAACTAGTCTCTGAACTAATATATCTATTTTGCCACCATAATAGCCTGAAATAGCCCCAATAGGAACACCTACAGCCAGTCCAATTGCAACTGAAATAAAACCAATTGAAATTGAAATTCTGGCCCCATGAATAATTCTGCTTAAAACATCTCTGCCTAAATCATCTGTTCCTAAAAGATGTTCGCTGGAAGGACCCTCTAAAGTCCTAAAAAAGTCAGTCTGATATGGATCATGAGGGGCTACAACTGGCGCTAGAGCAGCAATAACAAATAAAGCAAGTATAAAAATTAGCCCTGCTATAGCCAGTCTATTCCTCTTTAACTGCCTAAAAGCTTTACTTTTAAAAAATTGCATTAAATATCCCCTCCTTAACCATACTGAATCTGTGGATCCAGAAATGCATATAATAAATCAACAAATAGATTAATAAGAACAAATAATAGAGAAAGTAATAAAACTGATCCCTGAACAACTGGATAATCTCGAGCCAAAATAGAAGCAACCATCAACCTGCCGACCCCTGGCCATGAAAAAACAGTTTCAGTTAAAACTGCTCCTCCAAGCAGCATCCCAAAACGAAGTCCCAATATAGTAACAATTGGAATTAAAGCATTTCTTAAAGCATGCTTAACTACTACAACTTTCTCGGCTACTCCTTTTGATCTGGCAGTAGTTATGTAATCCATATTCAAAACTTCCAGCATACTTGACCTGGTCATTCTTGCTATTAATGCAGTCGAATGAGCTGCCAGAGTAACTGCTGGCAGAACAAAATGCAGGGGAGTCCCCATCCCAGATGAAGGTAACCAGCCCAATCTTACAGAAAAAATAAGCATTAAAATCAAACCAAGCCAGAAAACAGGGGCAGCAACCCCGAACAAAGAAAAGATCATTGTTACATTATCTAATAAAGAATATGGCTTGGTAGATGAAATCACCCCGACTAAAATACCAAAAAAACTTGCAATAATTAAAGAAATTGATGTTAAAGCAAGAGTATTTAAAAATCTAGGCCAAATTTCAACAGATGCAGGCCTGTTAGTTCTAGTCGATATTCCTAAATCACCTCGTATCAATCTATTTATAAATACTCCAAACTGAACAGGCAGTGGCTCGTCCAGTCCTAAATCTGCCCTGACCTGGGCAATATATTCTGGAGTTGCATGAACACCAGCCATTGCTACAGCAGGATCTCCAGGCAACAATCTGACCATACTAAAAACTATTATTGCTACACCAATTAAAACCGGTATTAATAATACCATTCTTCTTAACATATATGACGACACTACAATCCCTCCTAAAAACTAGTTTCTAAAATAAATCAAACCCTGCCTGACTAAATAGCAGGGCTTGATTAATTTATTTAATCTTTATGGAATAACTATTAACTTAAATTATTCTTCTTCAAAATATGCTTCTGTAGCCATAATATGCTCTCTTGGGTGATGGATTAAACCTTTAACTTCATTCCTAACACCGTTAAGTTGTGCGATACTGTGCAGGAAGATCCATGGTGCATCATCCCAGATCAATTCAATTGCCTCTGCATATAATTCTTCTCTAACTTCTGGATCAGGAGTAACTCTGGCTTCTTCTAGTAATTCATCTACGCCTTCATGATCTCCAAAATGCCAGTTATTTCCATTTGGTGCCCATTCATCTGAATGGAACAATGCATAGAGACCATAATCAGCATCACCAGTTACAGTACCCCAGCCAAGGAAGTACATATCATGCTCTACATCTTCTGGTTCTTTTCCTCCAATAACTTCTAGATAGGTAGCCCATTCCATGGTTTCCATATTAGCTTCAACACCAACATCAGCCAGCTGACTCTGGATTGCCTGGGAAATAGTTTCATCCATTGGATAACGACCTACTGGATAATAAAAATCGACTTCTAAACCATCCTCATAACCAGCCTCAGCCAGTAATTCCCGGGCTCTATCTGGATTATATTCATAAATTTCCTGTTCTGAATACCCAAAGATATCAGGAGAAATAGGAGCATCTGATGGACGGCCTGCTCCATCAATTATTTGCTCTACAATTGCTTCACTATCTACAGCGTAATTCATTGCTTTTCTGACTCTAACATCATCAAAAGGTTCTCTATGATTATTTAAGCCAACATATAAAGTTCTCAAACTAGGAACATTTTCCACTGTTAATTCAGAGTTTTCTTCCAGTCTGGAAACATCTCTGGCAGGAACATTCATAATTGCATGTGCTTCACCAGTTTCCAGCATTACAACTCTGGTAGATTCTTCAGGAACAATTAAAACATCTAAATTATCAATATAAGCATTATCTCCCCAATAATCATCATTCCTTGTCATCTTAACAGCTTCACCACGCTCCCAGCCATCCATCTTAAATGGCCCAGTACCTACTACATTTTCACCAATATCCTGACTTGGATCATCAGAATCAACAGCCGCTGGACTTACCATTGAAATAAAATCATGTGATAGGTGAGCAAGTATTGGGGCAAAAGGCTCTTCAGTCTCCAGTCTAATAGTATATTCATCTACTACTTCAATATCTGTTATAGCTTCAATTAAAAATGAGTAGACTGCTCCCTCATCTAATAGCCTCTCCAAATTAAATTTAACAGCTTCAGCATTAAATGGTTCACCATCATGAAATTCGATTCCCTCTCTTAGATAGATATCATAGACTAACCCATCATCAGAGACATCATAATCTTTTGCTAAAAGTGGTTCAATCTCTCCATTAGGCTTCATTTCAAATAAAGTCTCCATCATATGAACCATGACCATAGCAGAAGGTGATGATTGAGAATATAATGGATCTAACGATTCTGGATCAGCACCAATTGCTATTTTAAGATCTCCGCCCTCCTGTGGTTCCTCCGCCATAACTCCTAAACTACTAGAAAATAATAAAGAAAAAGCCAAAACCAACACAAAAAGTCCTAAAATTTTCTTTTTCATTAGTAAATTCTCCTTTCTCCTCTTCGTTTTACTAATTTAAAG
>JBNJEB010000090.1:0-6234 GCA_051745425.1 Bacillota bacterium | reverse complement strand
AGAAAGATGTGAGCCTTTTGCAAAGAAGTATTACAATAATTATAACTATATTAACTATAATTTTATTGTCATCAGTAAATATACTGGCCTATGATTTAATCGTCTATTCTGGAGAACCTGAAGGTGTGGCAGCTGCTGTAGCGGCTGCCCGCAATAATTTAAAGACGGCTCTGGTCCTGGAAAGACAGGAACCTGGCGGTCTCTTCAGCTATGGCTGGTTGAATTTTTTAGATTTAAATTATGACCGGCAGGGCAATAATATTAATCAGGGGATCTTTCGAGAATGGCATAAGCAAGTCGGTGGAGGTGTCTCCTTTAATATAGAAGCTGGCATCAATGCCTTTAATAATTTACTTGCAGCTGAAAAAAATTTAACTCTTTATAAAAATCATAGCCTGGAAGCCATCAACAAAGACAGTCGGAGAATTAATAGCCTTAATTTTAAAGATTCTTCCGGACAGACAATTACTTTATCTGGAAAATATTATATCGATGCCAGTCAGAATGGAGAGCTTACCTATAGGGCAGGCAATCCTTATTTCTTTGGCGGCGGAGATATCAATCAACCTGAAAGATTTATGCCGGTAACCCCGGTCATTAAGATAAAAAATATCAACAGAGATAGATTAATCAGGGATGCCGGCTCTGGCAGGCATGGCCATACAGTTGTTAATCAGGACAATGCTTACGGTTTTGCTGCCCTGGGGGCCAGATATCAACCTGACCATCCTAAAGCCGGATTAAGGGGCTTAAATTTAGTTTTAGAGGATAAAACTATCCAGGGAGAAACTGTAACCTTTGGTTATATCAATGCCCTCCATTTCTATGGAGTAGATGGTACAGACCAGAGCCAGTTAGATGAGCTCCAGAGTACAGCCAGGGCTGAAGCCAGTCGAGTTGTCAAATTTTTAAAGGATGAACTTGAGGGGATGAAAAATGCCGAATTCGTCGGAATAGCTGACGAATTTTATGTCAGGGAAACCAGGCATTTCGTAACTGAAAATCAATTAAATGTTAAAGATCAATTATCAGCCAGCATTCCTGAAGATACAGTAGCTTTAGCCTCTTATCCTCTGGACTATCAAAGCTATGCTCCTGAAAATAGTGGGTTTGTCTATTTTAATCCTGGAGTCTATGGCATTCCATTAGGTAGTTTAATCCCTGTGGATTTTGATAATTTATTAATAGTAGGAAGGAGCAGCGGCCAGTCTTCTATTGCCCATTCATCTGGAAGAATTATCCCTAACGGAATGTCAGCAGCGGAAGGTGCCGGAGTTGCTGTAGCTAAAGCTGTTAAAAATAAGATTAATCCAGGGGAAGTCGCTAAATCAGCTGAACTAATGTCTGAAATCCAGACTGCTACCGGCTTAACCAGACAGATTAATTCAGACAGGATTCAAAACCTGCAAGAAAAAACTCTAAATCAGAATTATCAGGCCTATCTAGAACCGGTCTCTGAATTGCTCTCCTGGGGCCTAATAGTCGGTGGTTATGATAATAACTTTCAGTTACAGGAAAATTTAGCTGAAAGAACCTTTGTCTATCTGCTGCTGAATGGCTTAAAAAATCGAGATGCCGAGCTAGAATACGCAAATTTATCAGGTAAGCTTACTGCAATCAGTTCAACTGCCAGTCAGCTCAACTATAATAAGGTTGAGGAAATAGTTGAAATAATTAGGGATTATGCTCCAGATACAAAAAAGCAGGAATTTATTGAGATACTAAATAACTGGAAAAATAATTTTAATATAGATGATGACGCCTATTTAACAAGGGGCCAGATTTATCACCTAGCAGTTGCCATCTTAAATCAATTTGAACTTTCTGAAGAACTAAAATTATATAGAAATTATTAAGAGATAAAGCCTGCAGTTTTATTTGCAGGCTATTTACTTTCTAATAAATTCTATTGTCTTTGCCGCACATAAATCTTTTTCAGGGCCATCATTGATTACATGGGGCGACTCTTTAAACACCTCTAAAGTTGCCGGCCCATTTAACTGCTCATAGATTTCTTCAGCAGCCTTTAAGGGCACAACTTTATCTTTTTTAGATGCTATAATCAAAGCTGGCACCTCTATATCTGCAATTATTTTCCTGGTATTTAACATCAGCTTATGTAATTCAGCAACCTGTGCTGAATAATGATAGCGATAATAATCTCCAGCCAGTAACCTCTCCTCATCAGTTTCAGAATCCTCTAAAATCTCTGTATAGTTATCCTGTTCCATTTTAAGATTAAAAAATCTAGAGAAATGGGTTAAGGGCAACTTTTTATTAGTGGCATACAGGGCAGGAGCTATTAAAATCAGCTTTTTGATAGCAAAACCATAGGCAACCTGCAATGCCAATAAGCCTCCCATGGATAAACCGGCAACAATAATTTTATCAAAATCAACTTTTAGATCAAGATATGAGTCAACAGCAGCTCTCATCCAGTCATCTGCTCCAGTACTTCTAAAATCAGCGGCATTGGTCCCATGACCTGATAATCTTGGTATTGAAACAGTCATTCCAAGTTTTTGATTAAGCTTAAGACCTAGATATTCCATATCTCCTGGATGCCCGGTAAATCCATGCAGAATCAGGATAGCTTGATCAGGATCAGATCCTTGATAATATCTTGCTCTGGCAATATTTTTTACTGCTCCAATCTCTTTAACTGATAATTTCACCATTACCACCCTCCATTACTAATTGATATCTCATGATATTAATTATACTTTAACAAACAAAAAGAAGCAAACTAATATCTATAAATATCATAACTTAATCGGCTCTAGAGTGAGACTGGGTTAGGACTGGGTTGATACTGGGTTGATACTGGGTTGGTACTGGGTTGGTACTGGGTTGGTACTGGGTCGGAATAGGTTTAAACCTGACTTGATTATGAAAGGTTACCTGATTAAAAGTAAAAGAGCTAATTGCCTGGCAATTAGCTCCTGCTAAAGATAAAATTTAATTATTTTTAAAGTATTTGATTAACTGACGAGAAATCGGTATAGCAACAATGGCTCCAATAGTCATCTGGCCGTAATCGATAAAGATTTCAGGCAAAACAGCTGTCCAGCTAATTAAAAAGCCCTTTGTTATACCATAACCGACTATCATAATATGACCGCCAATCAGGATAGCAGGTATAACTTTTTTGAGCTCTGTATCTCCTCCAGCTATTCTCCCAACCAGATAGCCTTCAAGTCCTTTAATAACAAAGGTAAATGGCGCCCAGACAGAATAACCCAGTAAAACATCTGTAATTCCAGAACCAAATGCCCCGGCAACTCCTCCTGCTTTGCCACCAAAGGTTAAAGCTATAATATAAATTGCAACTTCTCCTAAATTAAAATATGATGAGCTAGGGCCAGGTACTGCAATAAAAGTTGCCACTGAAACAAAGGCAACCATCAAGGCTTGCATTGCTATTAATCTGGCAGGATTTGAGTTATAATCATAATCATCCAGTGTCGATATTAAGTTTCTCCCCTCCATCTGATATCCCTCCTTGCAAAATTAATTTGTAATTTAATTAATGTAGTGATACAATATTGTTAATCTATATAATACTAATACAATATATCTTATATATTGTCTTTTGACATATATAGTATTACACATTAGAATTGTATTGTCAATAGTAATACAATACAAAATTAAAAAAGATTATTTTTGAAAACTTGTCCCAGTTATTGAGTCAATTATAGAAGGAGGTTTAAGATGAAGGATATCTGGAAAAGTATAAGTATTGATAGGAATAATACAAAGGCGATTTATCAACAGCTATATAACCAGATAAAATCATTAATCCTGGATAGAAGGTTACCTGAGAATAGCCAGCTGCCGGCTATTAGAAAAATGGCTGAAAGCCTTGATATCAATCCGGCAACAGTGGTAAAAGCCTATGAGGCTTTAGCAGAAGAAGAATATATTTATAAGAAGGTTGGCAGCGGAAGCTTTGTTGCCCCTCTTCAGGATGATAAGTTTTCATATAGATCTGATAAAGAAGAGGATTCTCTTGAGATGTTAGGTTACGGCCAGATTGAGATAGATGAAGATATCAATTTTGCCAGTGCCACCCCCTCTTCTTCTCTTTTTCCTGTAGAGGATTTTAAAAAGGCAATCAATCAGGTTCTTGATAGAGATAAAGGTGAGGCCTTTACCTATCAGAAAAGCCAGGGCTATTATCCCCTCAGAGAATCAATCCAGAAATACTTTAATAAAAATGGCATGTCAATCCCTGTAGATGAAATCCAGATTGTATCAGGTGCCCAACAGGCTATTGATCTACTTGTCAAGATATTCCTGGATTATGGTGATTCAGTTCTGATTGAAGAGCCCACCTATCCAGGTGCTATTTCAGCCTTTAAATCCAGGGCTGCAGAAATTGAGACATTACCAACTCTAGAGGATGGAATAGATTTAGATCTCCTGGAAAATAAACTCTCTAAAAAAAATTATCGCTTATTATTTACAATGACAAGTTTTCAGAATCCAACAGGTATCTGCTGGTCCGAAGCCAAAAAGAAACGCTTGATTAAACTGGCAGAACAATACAATTTAATTATAATCGAGGATGACTGTCTCAGTGAACTATCATATAATAATAAATCATATCTCCCTCTTAAGGCATATGACAGAACAGGCCAGGTTATCTACATTAAGAGTTTCTCCAAGATATTTATGCCTGGACTCAGGCTTGCTTTTTTAACCCTGCCAGCTAAATACCGCTCTAAATTACTGGCAGCTAAACATGCAACAGATATTTCGACTGCCGGCTTAACCCAGCGGGCTATGGATTATTATTTCCGGGAAGGCCTCTGGGAAAATCATTTAACAAAAATAAAGAAGTTATTCCAGCAGAGATACCAGTTGATGTTAACTGAAATAAAGGATAAGTTAATACCACCAGTTGAACTAGTTTACGAACCAAATGGCGGTATCTATTTCTGGCTTAAATTACCTGCTGGAATTTCTGCTGAAGACTTTTACCTGGCAGCTCGAGAATATAAAGTTGCTCTACTTCCTGGTGATATTTTTAAACTAGAAGAAAGCTCTGATAAAAATAACTTTTTCAGGTTAAGCTTTGCTGCCGTATCTGAAACAGAGATTAAGACTGGAATTAAAAGACTTAAGAGTATATTTGATAATATTGACAATAAAACTGCAAATAAAGGTTATATTCCGCTGGTCTAGTTAATCAGCTAAAGCCTGTTCTATCGCCTTTTTAGCATGGAGCTCCATTGTATTAAAGATAGGCAGGCTGCTATCTTTTTCTTTAACCAGTAAAGGTATCTCAGTACAGCCAAGGATGACGCCTTCGGCTCCCTGCTCTTTAAGATTATTAATAATAGCCTGAAATTTATTTAAAGACTCTTCTTTAATTATCCCGGAGATTAATTCTTTATAGATTGTATCATGTACGATTTCTCTCTCTTCGGCTTCTGGAATTAAGACATTTAGATTATAATTTTCTTCCAGCCGTTTTTTATAAAAATCCTCAGTCATGGTAAAATTAGTCCCTAATAAACCTACAGTATCAAGGCCCTGATTAATTATAGCTTCAGCTGTGGCATCGGCTATATGAATCAGATTTATAGCGACTTCTTTCTCAATGACAGGGGCCAGTTTATGCATTGTATTGGTGCAGATTATCAATATTTCTGCGCCGACAGTTTTTAACTGCCTGGCAATATCAATCATCTCTACTGCCATTTCATCCCATTTCCCTTTATGCTGCATTTCTTCAAATCTGGCAAAATCCACAGAATACATTATCAATTCTGCTGAGTGAGGTTCTCCTAATTCCTTTTTAATCAGCTGATTTAATAACCTGTAATATTCAAGTGATGATTCCCAGCTCATGCCACCAATTAACCCTAGTTTTTTCATTTGATTCCCTCCTTATTTTAAGGCAAGCCTTGCTAATAGATTAACGCCTTTAATTAAATCTGACTCATTAAAATCAAATTCTGCAGTATGATGGCCTGATGTAATCTCAGAGCCCAATATTATAAAGGTTGCCTGGCCATTATTTAACTGGACCTGTTCCATCATATAGGTGAAATCTTCACTGCCTCCCATTTCAACTGGACCATCATAAACATACTTAATTCCTTCTGTCTTTTTAGCAATCTGATAAACTCTCTCCATTAATTTTTTATCACTATCGACACTTTTGGCCCCGCCCATGGACTTAATCTCTAATTCCTGCTGATAAATATCTGCAACTCCATTTAA
>JBNJEB010000089.1:0-6235 GCA_051745425.1 Bacillota bacterium | reverse complement strand
ATTAGTCAATTAAATCATCCCCTTTTATTTTTATAGTTTCTGCTTATAATTAGCCATTAAGTTAAAATTTCCTGCATAAAAAAATAAAAACCCTCTATCCTAAAAGTTAGAGGGCGGGACAATTTAATATAGTTACTTTAATAAAGCTTTTTAATTATTTTTACCTGATTTTTTAGATTTTAATCTTATCGTCTTAATTTCAAATGGTTTAAATTCTAGCTCCAGCCAGTCTGTATTTTCTGCTAACAATTCCTGCTCCCTTTCAAGCATATTAACCTCAATTATATTCTTAAATTTTTCTTTGAAATCTATCCTGACAGTCTGCCTCCGGCCATTGGTTTCATTTAAGCGAATAATAAGGTCCTTGCTTTTTTCAGCCTGCTTTAAAGCAAGCAGTTCTATACCTTTTGAATCAGAGCCTAATTCTATAAAGCTTCCAGAATAATTGAGCTTACCCTTGCTAACTATATAATTATTATTTAAATTTGCTGCTTCTCGATTAACTTTACCCTTACTGACTCCACCCTGATAGGGAAATACTGAATAGGTAAAAGTATGACAGCCCTGATCTGCCTGGCGATCTGGACCGGTAGCTGATTTTAATAATGTCAGCATTAATTTATTCTTAATAGCCTGATAACCATATTTGCAGTCGTTTAGCAAAGCAGCTCCAAAATCAGGTTCCTCCAGAGCAGCCCAGCGCTGAGCCGGGACTTCAAAGCGGGCCCTGTCCCAGGAAGTATTATTATGGACCGGTCTCTTTAAGTAACCACCCTGAATCTCATAGATTGCCTGGTCTGTATGAATATCAAAGGGGAACTCAACCTTTAAAAGTTTATGTTTCTCCTGCCAGTCAATTTCAGTCTTAAAATCAAGCCTGCTGCTATCTGCCTGAACAATTATATCCTGGGTAATCTCTGATTTTTCTCCTAAGTTACCGGTAAATCTAACCCTAACTTCCAGGGGACCAGTTGCAATTAATTCTATCTCATAATCCGGTCTTATATTTTTAGCTTTATCAAGGTAATAATCTTCAATATCCCAGGCATCCCAGTTTCTAGGCAGATCCTCAGCCAGAATTAACTGGTTTAATCTATCAGCTTCTCTGGTTAATTCTCGATTAATGACTTTATCAATCAGTGATACTACTCTTCCGTACCTGTCCAGTTTTAATTTTATTCTATTATTTTCAATCCTATAAATTAAATCACCTTCGGAAAGTTGAATGATCTCAACAGGTCCAGTAATATTTTCATAATAATTTTTCTCTTTATTGCCCTGAAACTTTATTATATAATTCTTACTGCTTAATGCTGGCAGCGGCTCAACTGGCTGAAAGACAATCTGGTCTCCAACCTTTTGGGTAATTAAATTCCTGCCAGCCTGATCAATTACAACCTTATCCTCATTATCTGATTTCTTCAGTCTAATAATACTATTCCTGTCATTGACCAGCAAATTCCAGACATTTATATATTCTCCTTCCTCCTTATCTTCTAATAAATGCCCACTTGACTTAGCTAAAATTCTGTCTGACTTTTCATCTATCTCCTGATACATCCTCTTAGTATCCTGATAAACTTCTCTTATTGAAGTTCCAGGCAGAATATCATGGAATTGATTTACCAGCAGGTCTTTCCAGCAGGCTTCCAGTTCTTCAGCAGGATAATCAAAACCCTCATCTCTGGCCAGAACAGCTAAAATTTCAACATTTCTAAGTTTTATCTCCAGCTTTCTATTATACCATTTAGTCAAGGCCTGGCTGGTATAGGTCCCCCGGTGATATTCAAGATATAGCTCTCCCTGCCAGTCAGGATACTCTTTCTTATTTTTATTTAATCCATCCATGAACTCATTAATAGAACCAAATTTCAATTTTGGCTGACCTTCCAGGTCCTGCTGGCGCCTGGCATACTCAAGGTGTTCCATTGATATCCCGCCGCCACCATCTCCATAGCCAATCGAATGAATAATCCTGTCGCTGGCTTCTGGTTGATTAAATTCCCGCCAGATCTGTTGAACACTATGAGGATCGACTTCGCCATTATAGGTAGTCTTAATGAAATGGGTTAAAACCTCTGAGCCATCAATGCCCTGCCATCTGAAAAGGTCATAGGGAAAGCGGTTGGTATCATTCCAGCCTATTTTTGAAGTTATAAAGTAATCAACCTCGCAGCCCTGCATGATCTGAGGCAGATTACCGCTGTACCCAAAGACATCAGGTAGCCAGAGGACTTTAGATTCAATCCCAAATTTATCATTAAAATACTTTTTGCCATAGAGAAACTGCCTGATCAATGATTCAACTGCCGGGATATTGGTATCTGATTCAACCCACATACCTCCTTCAGGTTCCCAGTTGTCATTATTAATTTCAGCTTCAACTTGCTTGAATATCTCTGGATAATCTTCTTCTAAAAACTGATATAACTGAGGCTGGCTCTGGAAAAATAAAAACTCTGGATATTCCTTAAACATTCTCAGCTGGGTGGCAAAGGTTCTGGCAGATTTTTTTCTAGTCTCTCTAAGCGGCCAGAGCCAGGCAACATCAATATGGGCATGGCCAACTAAATTCAAAGACGGAGTTGATGGAGAATTATTTTTATCCAGTTCAGATTTAATTAATTCTATAGCATCTAGAAATTGCTTATTCATCTTAACTTTATCTGCTGTCTCCCAGTCAACCAAATCCACAGCCTTTGAGAGCTTCTTAATCAACTGATTATACCGCAGGCTCTCTTCAGGCTGCTCTCTGGCGGTTCCCAGTAATGTTGCCAGGTCATAATAGAGATTCCAGGCTGCCTCGTTTCTCTTAACAATTTTTATGTAATTAAAGGTCGCCGGAATTCTATAGTGAGGCTCGTCGTTAGCAATCTTATTCCCATCAACATCAGTTGGCCGGGGTTTAAAATAGGCAGGAACTTCATGGCCGCAATAAGTCTGAATAAGTACCTGGTGAGAACCAGCCTTAATTTCTGAGCCCTGGAGTGGGATTTCCCTATGCTCCCTATCTATGGCACCGCTAGCTAAATCATCAATATAGACTATTGATTCTCCACCTAAATCTGCAGCCAGAAACAGATTTTTGGCTTCTAGATCATCGGCTAACTCATATTCTGCTTTAAACCAGGCTGAACTCCATTCTTTACCCCAGTTTTCCCCCTTGCTGATTTTTCTAAACCTAAACTGATTAAGCTCGGCTTTATCTAAATAATCAGCTGAGACAGCAATCTCTGTCTTAAGCACTTCAACAGGTTTATAAAAATAAGATTTCAACCAATTTAAGCGCTGTTCAACCTTGTCTATTAACTTTTTAGAGAGCATTATTATCATCCTTTCTGGCAATATTAATCCAGATCATTTATAAATTATTAATTTAAAAAACCACCGAAGCTATGATAAACATACCGGTGGCCAATACTAAAAGTATTAACTTATTTTTTCAGCGGTTCAAACACATCACTATCTTTTAAATCACTGCAATCTAAATTGCTTTTTTGATAAATATCTAATCTCTTATTATCAGTCTGACAGTAATTAACTTTCCCAAGCTCATTATTTAATACTTCAACGATAAAAGGGTGTTCATTTAATGTCTTTTGATTTAAGTAATAATAAATCCAGAGGGCATCTTTCTCACTGGAGATAATATCTGCATTCTTTAAGACATTTAAATGCCTGGAAATATTTGATTGGTTTTCATCCATTATATTCTGCAATTCACAGACACAGAGTTTCTGCTGATTTAAGAGATTTAAAATTCTAAGTCTATTTTCCTGGCCTAAAGCTTTAATAATATCAAGTAAGTCAGCCATCATCATTTCCTCCATTCTGTTATTAAAATTCACTCAGTTGAATTTAATCAAATGATAACCTATTATACTTTAAATGTCAACAAAGACTAAAACCTGCAGCTATAATTAAGCTGCAGGTCTAAATAAATTTCTCTTAATTAACTTAAATTGAGATATCTTTATTCTTTAATCTAGTGGAATTTAAAATAACACTAATAGAACTGACTGTCATAGCACCGGCTGCAATTATTGGATTAAGAAAACCTAGAGCTGCAACTGGGATAGCTATGGTATTATAGATAAAGGCCCAGAATAAGTTCTGCTTGATTGTGGCAAAGGTATACCGGCTTAACTTAAATCCGGAAACAACAGCGCTTAATTCACCTCTGACCAGGGTCAAATCTGATGATTCAATCGCAATATCAGTACCAGTTCCGATTGCAATCCCAACATTAGCCTGCTTTAAAGCAGGAGCATCATTGATACCATCACCAACCATGGCTACTACCTCTCCCTGGGATTGAAGTTTTTTGACTTCTGAAGACTTATCATCAGGCATTACTTCAGAGATTACCCTGTCAATCCCGACTTCATCAGCAATTGCCTGGGCAGTTCTGGCATTATCACCGGTAATCATAATAGTCGTTAGACCCATCTTCTTGAATTCAGCAATAGCTGCTACAGAGTCGTCTTTTAAGGTATCGGCAACAGCAATAATACCGGCTGCCTTGCCGTCATAGGCTACAAGCATGGCTGTTTTAGCCTCTTCTTCAAATTCAATTACTCTGTCTTTTAAATCTTCTATATTAATATTTTCTGCTTCCATTAATCTCTGATTACCAACTAAAATATCTTTACCATTTATAGTTGCTTTGATTCCCCGGCCAACGGCAGCCTCAAAATCTGATACCTCATCAAGTTCCAGATTCTTCTCCTCTGCCCTCTTAAATATGGCATCTCCTAAAGGGTGTTCTGATGATTTCTCAGCGCTGGCAGCAAGCCTTAATACTTGATCTTGATTATAATCACCAGCACCTACAATATCAGTAACCTCAGGCTCTCCCTTTGTGATTGTTCCTGTCTTATCTAAAACAATTGCGGTTATATCCTTCATAGTCTGAATAGCCTCGCCATCACGGATTAAAACCCCATTTTCAGCACCTTTACCTGTTCCAACCATTAAAGCTGTTGGGGTAGCCAGGCCTAAAGCACAGGGACAGGCTATAACTAATACTGCAATACTGGCAAAAATTGCATTGGTAACAATATCAGCACCGCCAAAGACCATCCAGAGTATAAATGTTAAAATTGAAAGTCCGATAACTGTTGGCACAAAATAAGATGTTACTTTATCAGCCAGGGCCTGAATAGGAACCTTTGTGCCCTGGGCCTCTTCAACCATCTTAATAACCTGAGAAAGAAAAGTATCCTGGCCAACCTTTGTTGCCTTAACCTTTAAAGCACCCTGTTTATTGATTGTTCCACCGATAACTTCATCGCCCTCTGACTTTTCAACAGGCATCGATTCACCTGTAGCCATCGATTCATCGATGGCACTTCTACCACTGATAACTTCCCCGTCAGTTGGAATCTTCTCGCCAGGCTTAACCACCATAACATCATCTATTTCAACATCTTCCACTGGAACTTCCATTTCTTCGCCATCAACAACTATTCTGGCTGTATCGGCTCCTAACTCAAGCAGTTTCTTGATAGCCTGAGAAGCCCGACCTTTAGCCTTGGCCTCCAGAAACTTACCAATTAAATGAAAGGCCATTATCCCGGCAGCCAGGCCGAAGAAACGATCTACATCAAAGAAGAAGGCCGAAATCCCATAGCCATAGGCTGCAAAGGTACCTAGTGTTATTAAGACATCCATATTGGCACTGCCATGGCGAAGAGAATTAATGGCTCCTTTATGGGTCTCATAGCCAAGAATAAATACAACTGGAAAAGCCAGGGCTGCCTCTATAAGCCCCTGAACCCAGCCAGGAACTGGTAATGAATAGCCAAATAATGTCCCAAACATCAGAATAAATACCGGGATAGTTAAGGTAAAGGCAGCAATAACCTTCTTTCTGGCCTTCTCGTATTTTTTCTCTTCCTGATCAATATCTCCACCAGCTTCAGCCATCTCTTCTTCTTTTAGCTGATAACCGGCATCTTCAATCGCCTTGATCATCTCTTTTTTACCAACTAGATCAGGCATATATTCAACTGTTCCCTTTTCTGTGGCAAAATTGATATTAACCGTAATAACTCCATCAAGTTTAGCAATATTCTTCTCGATTGCCTGGGCACAGGATGAACAGCTCATCCCTGCGATCGGCAGCTCTATCTTACGCTTTTTTAAATTATAGCCACTGCTTTCCACAATCTCTTCTAAATCAGCAAAGCTAATACTTTCAGAGCTATATGATATTGTAGCTTTCTCTGTATTG
>JBNJEB010000088.1:0-6360 GCA_051745425.1 Bacillota bacterium | reverse complement strand
GGCAGTATCATTTTCAGCTAGATAATTAACAAACCTGGATAAAGTCTTAACTTTAACCCTGCCTAACATCTCTTCAATCTGGTCTAAAGAAATATTCTTACCAGAATAGGAAATGGCCTGATCTAAAAGACTGATAGCATCCCGCATCCCACCGCTGGAACTATAGGCGATTAAATTCAAAGCCTCCTTTTCATACTCGATATCCTCTTCCTGACAGATATATTCAAGGCGACCGGCAATCTCCTGCTGGGTTAAAAGTGAAAAATCAAACCTCTGGCAGCGGGATAAGATTGTTGGAATAACCTTATGGGGCTCAGTTGTAGCCAGAATAAAGATAACCTTTTCAGGTGGTTCCTCTAAAGTTTTTAAAAGTGCATTAAAAGCCTGGTTGGTAAGCATATGAACCTCATCTATAATATAAATCTTATAGCGGCCCTCACCAGGATAAAATTTAACCTTCTCTCTCAGCTCCCTGATAGCTTCAATTCCACGATTGGAAGCTGCATCAATCTCAATTAAATCCATGGACTGCTCATTATCAATTCTCTTGCAGTTCTCACAGTGACCACAGGGTTCAATCCCGTCATCTTCCAGGCAGTTTAAGGCCCTGGCATAAACCTTGGCAGTCGATGTCTTCCCGGTCCCTCTGGGACCTGCAAATAAGTAGGCATGGGAAATTCGTTCAAACTTAATAGAATTCTTTAAAGTTTGAACTACCTGTTCCTGACCTACCAGATCGGAAAACTGTTTAGGCCGATATTTTCGATAAAGTGAGAGAAAAGCCATTTTACTCCTCCCTTAATTTAAAAAATAGGCCGTACACCGGCTTCGAACTTCTCCTCCAGGGCGTTACCCTGACAGTTAGCTCGAACCAGGCACCCTCACGGCACATGAAGACATTTGCTTACCGCTGCTTCCTCCCGGACCTGACGGGGTTCGCAAAGCTCCATTGCGTGAGACCCAATTGTCAACACCACTTATCAGGGCCAGACCCCCAAAGGCGAAGCCCTCAGCGCGGCCATCGATCCTGCTATAGCGGCTTGCAGGTTACAGGGTACCGCTACCACCCCATCTAGTACGGCCAAACTTAATAAGCAAAATTGCAAAATATATAATGGCGGAGAGGGAGGGATTCGAACCCTCGGTAGACGTGAGCCTACACTCGCTTTCCAGGCGAGCCCCTTAAGCCAGACTCGGACACCTCTCCGTCTATAGCTTAATTAATGATTTATTCTCTTATGGCGGAAGGAGAGGGATTCGAACCCTCGAGACACTGTTAAGTGCCTACTCGATTTCGAGTCGAGCGGTTTCAGCCAGACTCACCCATCCTTCCCCAATCGTAATTGGCGAAAAAAATCTTTCAAAAGTTGACTGGATTCTTCAGCCCTAACGCCTGTCACCAGCTCAACCTGATGGTTAAACCTTTCATCTTCAAGTAGATTATATAATGTTCCTGCAGCTCCAGCTTTGGGATCAACAGTTCCATAAACAACTCTTTTTATTCTTGCTTGAAGTATAGCTCCTGCACACATTGGGCAGGGCTCTAAGGTAACATATAAATCAGCCTGATTTAAACGCCAGTAACCAATCTGATTAGCTGCAGCCTTAATCGCAATTATCTCTGCGTGGCTGGTCGGATCCTGGGTCGCCTCGCGAAGATTATGACCCCGGCCAATAATCTGGCCTGACTGAACTACAATTGCTCCAACTGGAACTTCCTGCTTTTCAGCGGCCTTTTTAGCCTCTTCAAGGGCAATATCCATATAATAATTATCTGGCTGATCCATTTTTACAACTTCCTAATTCATTTTTTCTTAAGACGCAATAAACATTATATCATCAACTGAGCCATCCTGCAAGCCCTTTTCAAAGAAATAATATAGTTATAATTAACTGTAAAATACCCTTGTAATATACTTAGTATTTATGGTAACATGATTAAGGATTCTAAAATCCAATAATTTAATACTTTTTTAATACTTTACATTATTAAAATATTATTCTAAAGGAGGATTAATATGTCTAAATCAAATCCACAGGAGAGCTCTGGTCTAACAGATGCTTTTCTAGACAGGATTGAACGGGTAGGAAACCGTTTACCCCATCCAATGATTTTATTCTTTATCATGGCACTATTAGTTATTATAACATCAGCAATAGTATCAGGATTGGGTGTTCAGGTAGAACATCCTACCACTGGAGAGACAATCGAAGCTTTTAACCTTCTCTCCACAGAAGGCTTCCAGCGAATGTTGACAGAAGCCGTTGATAACTTTACTGGTTTTGCTCCATTAGGCGTTGTACTGGTTGCTATGTTAGGTGTTGGTGTTGCTGATAAAGGTGGTCTAATTTCAGCTGTCCTGAAAAAATTCGTTATGGGAGTTCCCGCTAAATACATCACATCTGCAGTCGTCTTTGCAGGTATTATGTCTAACGTTGCTTCTGATGCCGGTTATGTTGTTCTAGTTCCACTGGGCGCTATAATTTTCTCTGCTAAAGGCAGGCATCCAATCGTTGGACTGGCAGCAGCATTTGCCGGGGTTTCAGGTGGCTTTAGTGCAAACCTCCTGCTTTCAACCCTGGATCCAATGATGGCAGGTATTTCCCAGGAAGCAGCCCATATTATCAATCCAGAGTATATGGTCGATCCTTCAGTTAACTACTATTTCATGATTGTATCGACATTCTTAATTACAGTCGTCGGTACCTGGGTTACTGAAAAAATTGTAGCACCTCGTTTTGGTGAATATACTGGAGAGTATACCGAGGATATGGATAGAGTTACTCCTCAGGAAAATAAAGGATTAAAGGCTGCAGGAATAGCTTTATTAATCTCAATTATTATACTCTTAATTATGACAGTTCCTGAAGGCGGAATTCTTAGAAGTGCCGAGGGAGAATTAATCGGTGGCGCCTCACCATTTGTCGGCGGGATGGTTCCACTAATTGCACTCTTCTTCTTAATCCCTGGAATTGCTTATGGCAAGAAGGCAGGTACAATTGATTCAAGCGATGATATAGCCGAATTTATGGAAGGTTCAATGACTGACATGGGAGCCTATGTCGCCCTTGCCTTTGCAGCCGGTCAGTTTGTTGCTTATTTTGACTGGACAAATATCGGTACCATCCTTGCTATCAGTGGAGCTGAATTCCTTCAATCAATAGGTTTTACCGGATTACCATTTATAATCTTATTTATTCTGGTATCAGGCTTTATCAACCTATTTGTCGGAAGTGCTTCAGCAAAATGGGCAATTATGGCCCCGGTTTTTGTACCATTACTTATGCAATTAAATTACGCTCCAGAATTTGCTCAAATGGCGTATAGAATTGGTGATTCAACAACCAATATTATTACACCATTAATGCCTTATTTTGCAATTATAATTGCCTTTGCTCAGAAATGGGATGAAGATATTGGTTTAGGAACACTAATATCAACAATGATCCCGTATTCAATTGCATTTATGATTGCCTGGACATTATTATTAATTATCTGGTTCATATTCGGCCTACCACTTGGACCAGCAGGAACTATTTTCTTATAAAAATAAATACCCTACCATAAATAATCTAACCCCACCATGATTATGCTATAATATTATAGCATTTCTGGTGGGGTTTTAATATATAGGTTATAATATTTTTATTTCTTTAATTTATCAATTATATAGTTTTTTGCTTCAATAAAATCTCTAAATACAAAATGTTCAAAATTATGCTCCTGACAATACATTTCTAAAAATGTTCCTTTCTTGGTCAGAATATAATCAGCCCTGCCGATAGCATGTCTATCTGTCCTGCCATCACCAAGGTAAAAGACTGGCAACCCCTCTTTCTTATATTGATTAATTATCATTCCCTTTGGGGTCGGAACAGGCCCAAATTCTGATAAAGATTCTTCTGGAGAATAAGAAAACTCTGCCTTGATATAATCATCTTTAGAGCCTTCATCTTCTGGAAATATTAATTTATTTGCGTAAACTGAAAAATCATTTTTAATATTATAATGTTCTAAAAGAATATCTATGTAATCTTTAAAACCCCCACTTAAGACAGCAAAGGTAAAATTATTTTCCTGAATAAATTCCAAAAACTCCTGAAAAGTCGGCTCAACTGCCACTTCTT
The DNA here is from genome assembly GCA_051745425.1 of Bacillota bacterium. Lineage (GTDB taxonomy): Bacteria > Bacillota > Halanaerobiia > Halanaerobiales > Halarsenatibacteraceae > Halonatronomonas. The sequence goes on along the minus strand of JBNJEB010000088.1, from coordinate 2,232 downwards.
TTATAACAAACTCCCTTAGCTCATCTCTTGTAATATCAAGATTTTCATACTGCCTGGCTAAAAGCCATCTGATCCCGAGTTCTTCCTGATTATCATGATAATAATCCATTATTGCTGCTGACTCTTTTGGGTTAAAATTAGCAAAAATAGCATTGTTAGTGTCATCAACAGTTATTGTCCCATCAAAATCGCTTAAGATTATAGCATCTTGTAACTCTGACATATTTATATCCACCTCATTTTTATATTTCCATATCTATCTTATTATAAAAATCGAGAGTTGTAAAATATATTGCCATATTAACTTATAATTTATTGCAGAATCAACTAATTATAGTTATACTAATTAGAGGAGGTAATTTTGCATATGCTAGAAAATATTACTGAGCTTAAAGATAATATACAGTGGAAACTATTATTTATCCTCTCTACTGGCTATATGGGGGCATTTATTAATATTCAGGGAATTCAGTCCTTAATGCCTTTCATCCAGGATGATTTCGGCATCTCCAGAACTGAAGCCGGTCTCTATTCAACCTTTTTTTATTTATCAGCTACAGCAGTTGCCATCTTCAGCGGTAATATTGTCGATAAAATCGGCTCTAAAAAAACATTATTATTTGGCATTTTTAGTATTGGATTTTTAATGCTTGCCCATACAGTTTCTCCAGTCTATACTATTATTCTAGTTTTAGCATTTATAACAGGCATTGGTTTTAGCGTAATTACGCCAGCTGTTAATAAAGCAATAATGGACGAAGTTTCACCTGAAAATAGAGGTATCTCAATGGGTTTAATGCATTCTGGAAGCGGCATCGGCGGTTTTGCAGGGGCAACTCTTCTGCCTATTCTGGCTGGTAATATTGGCTGGCAGGGAGCTATTTTAGTATCCAGTCTTTTAACAATATTTCTGGGTTTCTATGTAATGAAAAATTATAATACCGATAAATCCCTGACTGGTGATAATGATAATCCAGATAGTAATCTCAAAGAAAATATTATAAGCTTATTAAAAAACAAGCAACTAATGCTTGCCTGTTCAGTTGGTCTTATCTTTGGCCTGGCTGTCGGCTCCATCCCGGCCCATTATACTTTATTCTTAACTTCAGATTTAGGATATAGTGCTGCTCTGGCTGGGTTTGCCCTGGGAGTTGTTCAAATTGGAGGCATCTTCGGGAAAACATTCTGGGGCTGGATCAGCGATTCAATCTTTAAAGGAGACAGAACAATCAGTTTTATTCTAATAATGTTTGCTATTATTGTACTTAATCTAATCTATGGTCTCTTTGGAGAATTTTTAGCCAGCAGTCATTTTGTTATTTTAATTACTTCTTTTCTACTTGGAGTTACTGCTTTTGGCTGGAGTGGTCTATACTTTACTGTTGTTGGCGAAAGAGTAAAGCCAGGACAGACTGGAACTGCCTCAGGCTTATCACTTGTCTTTTTAAGAACTGGAGTAGTAATTGGTCCCCCACTATTCGGGCTTTTAGCTGATCATTATGACCATTATCATAATAGCTGGTTGTTCTTGGCTGGATTAATATTTATCACTGGAATTATCTACTATTACTTCCAAACCAGGGAAGACAATAAAACCACCCGGCCCTAAAACGACCGGGTATAACTGTTATTCAAAATATTTCTGAGCAGCTTCTTTATAAACTTCAAAATCTGTTTTATTAAATAACACAAATCTAATTTTCTGCAAATACTTTATTTTATCGATGTAATCTTTGATAGCCTCCATGGAAAGTTCAGCAGCCGGTTCAATCGGATAACCAAATGCTCCTGTTGAAATTGCAGGAAAACCAATAGATTTAAGTCTGCTATCCTCGGCCACTCTAAGACTATTCTGATAACAGTCTTTAAGCAGCTTAGCCTCTGGCTTATCCCTGCCATATACCGGCCCTAAAGTATGAATTATATAATCATTTTCAAGATTATGACCGCCAGTGATTACTGCTTCACCAGGTTGAATCGGAGCTAAAGCTCGGGTCTCTTCTGTCAGCTCTGGCCCGGCTGCTCTATGAATAGCACCTGCTACCCCTCCACCAGTTCTCAACTCTGCATTGGCTGCATTAACCACTGCATCAAGCTCAGGCTGGTTTATAATATTACCTTTAGCGATTTCCAGAGTCACTCCATTAATCTTAATCTCATACATAGAAGCCACCTCCTATCTATATTCTATCAATTTTAATCTATTTTTTTAAATAAGCCATTCCATCTGGA
>JBNJEB010000087.1:0-6420 GCA_051745425.1 Bacillota bacterium | reverse complement strand
TGCTGAGAATGAAAATGAAGATTCTTCTTCATACTTTAATATTATAGCAAGTGGTGAAAGTTGGATAAGAGTTGTTGTTGATGGAGAAACTGAATTTGAAGGTATAATTAATGATGGCGATATTCTTGAATATGAATCTGTTGCTGAGGTTCAGTTAAGAGTTGGAAATGCAGCTGCCATTTCGGTTGAGTATGGAGAAGAAGAAGTAGGTCCTCTTGGTGGTAGTGGGCAGGTTGTTGAAGAAACTTTTCAATTATAATTAACCAGGAAAGGGCTGAATTAATGAAAAAAGAATTGAATTTTAACACAAGAACTGTTCATGCTGGAGAGGGTCCATGTCCTCAGACAGGAGCTTTAAGAGTTCCAATTTATCAAAGTTCTACTTTTGTTTTCGATAATGTTGAACAGGGTGGAAGGCGGTTTGCAGGTGAAGAACCAGGCTACATTTATACCAGGCTTGGAAATCCTACACAGTCTGCATTAGAGGAGAAAATGGCTAATTTAGAAGGTACAGAATCTGCAATAGCATTAGGTTCTGGAATGGCTGCAGTTTCCTCGACTGTCATGGGGCTGCTAAAGGCTGGAGATCATATGATAGCTTCAAAGACCCTTTATGGATGTACATTTTCATTATTTTCAGAATTATTACCACAATGGGATATAGAAGTTTCTTTTGTAGATATGTCTGATCTTAATAATGTTAAAGCTGCTATTAAAGATAATACTAAAGTTATCTACACAGAAACTCCATCAAATCCCACAATGAATCTTGTAGACCTATCTGGACTTGCTGAGATGGCAGGAGATGAGATAATAACAGTTGTAGATAACACTTTTATGTCTCCCTATCTTCAGAAACCAGCAGAGTTTGGAATTGATATTATTATTCATAGCGCCACTAAATTCATTGGAGGTCATGGAGATACAATAGCCGGTATAATTTGTGGACCTGAAGATTTATTAAATACATTTAGAGGAACTACAGTTAAGGATTTTGGTGGTATAATAGCTCCTTTTGATACGTTCTTGTTATTGAGAGGATTAAAAACTTTATCTGTTAGAATGGATAGAATAACTAAAAATGCAAAAGTTGTTGCAGAATTTTTAGATAGTCATCCAGCTGTTGAGACCGTTTATTATCCTGGTCTGAAAGACCACCCGCAATATGAATTAGGGAAAAAACAGATGAATGGGCCTGGGGGAGTCATGGCCTTTGAATTAAAGGGTGGAATCGAGGAAGGAAAAAAATTATTGAATTCACTTGATTTATGTATTCTTGCAGTTAGTTTAGGCGATGTTGATACTTTAATTCAACATCCAGCCTCTATGACCCATTATGTTGTGCCAGAAGAAGAAAGGCATGCAGCAGGCATTACAGACGGTTTAATAAGAATCTCTGTAGGGATAGAGGATGTCGATGATATTATTGATGATTTAAAACAGGGACTTGATAAAATTAAATAGATTAAATATTATAACTGGCAGATTAATTGATCTGCCAGTTAATTTTATATTTAATAAAAATAAAAAACTTCAGCTTATTAGCTGAAGTAAAAATGGTGGAGGGGAAAGGATTTGAACCTTTGAAGGCATCGCCGGCAGATTTACAGTCTGCTCCCTTTAGCCAGACTCGGGCACCCCTCCAATATTATGTTTTAAAATGGTACCCTCAAGGGGATTCGAACCCCTGTCGCCAGGATGAAAACCTGGTATCCTAGACCCCTAGACGATGAGGGCAAAAAAATGGTCGGGCTGCTGAGATTTGAACTCAGGACCCCCTGTTCCCAAAACAGGTGCGCTACCAAACTGCGCCACAGCCCGTCAACACAATTACTAGTATACATAAAAAAGTAGATAACGTCAAGTGTTTTTTTAAAGTTTTTTAATTTTTTATTTTTGGTTAATTCTAACTTCTTTTTTAAGTTAAAACTCTTGATTTTAACATTTTGATATGGTAATATTATCTTGCAGAAATTAAATATTTTACATAAAAGTGGTGAGATAGCTCAGTTGGTAGAGCAGGGGATTGAAAATCCCCGTGTCGGCAGTTCAATTCTGCCTCTCACCACCATTTTTTTATAATAATTTTATTGTCTTATTTTAAATTAATTGATTGGAGGTGTTTATATGTCAATAGGTGTGCTACTTCTAATAATATTTATATTAATGATTTTGGTTCCAATCTTAAAAAATATAAATTTGAATTATAAAAGGTCCAGGCTCATTAAAGCATTAGAAAAAGAACAGAATAGCAGGGTGATAACCTTAATTCATAGACAGGAAATTTTAAGTATAATAGGAATTCCATTTACTCGATATATAAATATTGAAGATTCAGAAGAAATTTTAAGAGCGATAAGATCTACTGATAATGAAAGACCTATTGATTTAATTTTACACACTCCTGGTGGTTTAGTTCTTGCTGCAGAACAGATTGCTATGGCAATCGATCGTCATTCCGCTAGAGTCAGAGTGCTTGTACCTCATTATGCCATGTCTGGAGGAACATTAATAGCCTTAGCGGCTGATGAGATTATTATAGATGAAAATGCTGTTTTAGGTCCTGTAGACCCACAGATAGCTGGTTATCCAGCTGAATCTATATTACAGGTAATTGAATCTAAAGAGATGGCTGATATTGATGATGAGACGCTCATTTATAGTGATGTAGCAAGAAAGGCAGTAGTTCAATTAGAAAACTTTTTGAAATCAATTTTAAGTGGTAAAATGGAAGAAAATGAAATACAAAGATTAATAGAAAATTTATGTCATGGAAAATATACACATGATTTCCCTTTAGATTCAAATGTCTTAAGTTCATTAAATATTAAACATCAAACAGGTCTTCCAGCTAAAGTATATACTTTAATGGAACTGTATCCTCAACCTGGTCGAAATCGACCATCTGTATATTATATTTCCTAGAAGTCCTCCATTCTATCAATTGCATCTTTTTTCTGGCGGGCATCTGTATGGGTATATATTTGAGTGGTAGATATACTGGCATGTCCCAATAAGTCTTGTAATACCTTTAAATCTTTAGTCTGATGATATAAGGATGTTGCAAAAGTATGACGTAATTTATGGGGGGTGATCTTACTAGCCTGTCTTAGTCCGGCAATTTTTGCATACTTTTTGACAAACTTTTGGATTGTCCTAACTGAAATTCTCCGGCCCTGATTTGATAAAAATAAGGCTTCTTTATCTTTAGGTTCTTTTATCTTAATATTATCTCTTAATGGCAGATAGTCTAAAATGGACTCAATTACATCATTATGTAAGGGGACATACCTTTCTTTATTGCCTTTACCATAAAATTTAACAGATTCATCATCAAAATCAATATCAGATAAGTCTAAATTGACCAGTTCAGAGACCCGTAAACCGCCATATAAAAATAACTTGACTATTGCTAAATCTCTTATTTTATAACTACTATCAGATTCTTCTATGGCTTTTATATATTTTTTAGCTTCATTCATTTTTAAATAAATTGGTTCTGCTCTCTGTTCAGTCTTGCTGGCCTGAATACTGGCAGCTGGACTACTATCAAGTAATTCATTTCTAACTAGATACTTGAAAAATGATCTCAATGAATAAAGCTTTCTATTTCTAGTGGCTGGTGAATTTTCCTGAATTATTATTATATTTCCTAAAAACTCTATTAACTGGTGTTTTTCTATTTTCTTAACAGGAAAATCTTCTTTGAAATCATATTTATCTTTTAAAAAGTCAAGAAACAGGAATAGGTCATGGTTATATTCTTTAATAGTTAATTCTGAATAACCTCTTTCAACTAAAAGATGGTTTTTAAATCTATCAATTGCATCTAAAAAACTTATATTTTTTGACATAATATATGCAACTCCTTCGCCTAAGTTAAATTTTGCGAAACTTCCATGGCTCTACTTTTTATATTCAAGAAAAAAAATAAAAATCCTGTTTTTAAATTAAAAGGAGGAGTTTAATTTGAAGAAAAGGTATAAGTATTTAATTTTATTCTTTATAATTTCATTGATCTTAATTGGTGGATTTTCAGTATATCATTACTGGTATAATATTAATAATCCTAATGAAGTCCAACATTTAGCAACTCAGGACTGGTCGTATCCAACAAAGTTAATTGATAACTTATATTCAAGGGAATATGAAATTATTGAAAATGATGAATATATTGAGGTTTTATGGATCGATAGAGGATCAAATATTGATAAAATTAAAGTATCCTTATTTAACCGATCAGGAGAATTAATTGAAGAAAATACTATTTTTGAAGAAGAAGCATTTAGAAATATTAATTATCATAATATTGATAATCAAAAGTTAATCTTTTATTTATCAGGATCAGGACGAAATATGAAATTGAATAAATTAAGTTTTAATGATTCGTTTGAACTTCAGTCAGAAGAGACTTTAATTGAAGATCTAGATAATGCTGGAGGATTAAGCTCAGATGATAATAACTCAAATATTTTATTAAGCTGGCATCATAAGATTGATGAAATTAATGATAGTTATCAAATTGGCACAATCAAGTATAATATTGATGATGGAATAATAGATAATAACCCTGAACTTATAGTAGGTGAGTATGACTCAAGATATCCAGTTTCAGTTATAAATGATAATGAATTTTATATAATTTCAAATAATATGGACGATAGAGGTTATTATGCCGGTTCAAGTTCCAATAATAATAGATATCTTCTTACATTTAATATAATTAATAATGAATCTTTTACTTTAGACGATTCAATTGAATTAGAACGAACTCAAATAAGAAATAGAAGAGATAGACCTGAATATGTAATTATCAATGAAGATCTTTATATTTATTGGAATTACTTTGATTCTGAAGATAGAGCTAGAACAATCTATTACTCCAATATAAATTTAAATGATTATTCAATAAAAGATTTAAAACATATAACAGGATTTAATAATTCCGATCCTAACATCTTAAATACCCAGGACAAAAATTATTTTTCTTATATAAAAGAAGTGGAACCTGGAAAAGGTATAAAATTAATTGAATCTAATGAACCAATTAATAAAAGAATTGCTGGCGAAACTTTATTCCCGGTTCATAAATTTGTGTCTCAACCCAGGTTATCTGTTAATACTGATGACGAATCTTTATTGAGCTGGTTTAGAATTAAAGGAGGGCAGAGAGCATTATATTATTCAAGTGATACTGAAGAATATAACCCTGCCATTCCTACAGTTTTAGGGCTTACCAGAGAAGAATTTGACCTTAATCCATTAACGATATTTTTATATTATTTTCTTTTCCCATTCTTACCAATGGCATTTAATCTCCAATTTTTAGTTCTGCCTTTTTTAGCTGCATTTGCTTTATATTATTTTATTAATTATTTTAAAAATGATTTATTAATCAATAAGAGATACTTCACTTTTATTACATCTATTATATTTATTATTATTGGAGCAATAATTAGAGGCGATTTAAGTTTTTTATTTTTCCCTGAAGGCCCTCCATCCAGACTGTTAATTCCAATTTTGATTTCAGCTCTTATCTCTGTTATAATTTACTTCAATGAAGTAGATGAATTATCAGGTTTAGAATTTTATATTGGTTTTTCAATGGTTTTAGCCTTATTTTATTGGATAGCCCAGATAAATTTAGTGTTTCAAACATTTAATTATTTCTTATAAAAGTAAAATTTAGGAGGTATAACATGAGTAAATTAGAATTATATTATCTTGAGACATGTCCATTTTGTATTAAAGTTTTAGATTATCTAGAAGAGGAAAATATTGATGTTGATTTAGTTGAATTAAATGAGGTAGATGGTTCTAGAAATTTTTTAAAAGAGCAAGGTGGAAAAGTACAAGTACCATGTTTATTTATAGATGGTAAACCTTTATATGAATCTGATGATATAATTAATTGGTTTGAGAGTAATTTTAAAAATAAATAATTAAATTTACTTGAAATACCAATAAAATTATGTTAATCTAATAATGGAATGAAAATAGATTAAATTTAGGAGGAATTAGTTTAATGATTTACACAGGAAATGTTAAATGGTTTGATACTAAAAAGGGATTTGGCTTTATTGAACGTGAAGGTGAAGAGGAAGACGTATTTGTTCATTTTTCAGCTATTGAAGAAGATGGATTTAAAAATCTTGAAGATGGTCAGGAAGTAGAATTTGAAATTGTTGAAACTGACCGTGGGCCACAGGCTGAAAATGTAGTTAAAATATAACTAGCAAAAATATTTATTATGCTAAAGGATTAATTCCCCCGATTATTTCGGGGGCTTTTTATTTTAAATGTAAATATATTGCTGATTAAAGTAAAATATGCTATGATTAATAATGCAGGAGAGTGATAATATTATGAATTCTATTGAGTATCTTACTGATTTAGATCTAGTTAATAAACAGTTACAGG
>JBNJEB010000086.1:0-6647 GCA_051745425.1 Bacillota bacterium | reverse complement strand
GGTTACAGCAAAAAAGAACTAATTGGAAGTAATCTATTTGAGATAATAATAGAACCAGAAAATGAAATGCTGGCCAGAGAGAATATCAGAAAAGTATTAGCAGGTGAGACGATTAACCAGGATGTTATCGGATATAACAGGAGTGGTCAAAGGGTTTATATTAACCTCCTTGAAACAGCAATTAATATTGCCGATAATAAAAGAGGACTAATCTCTTTGCAGACAGATATCACTGAGAAGAAAGAGGCAGAAAAAAGACTAAAAAATCAGCATCAAGCAATAAAAGAGCTCCATAAAACTGCTATTTTATTAAATGAGAGCATAAACCTTGATGAGATGCTTGATATAACAATAGAATCAGCAGAAAATATCCTGGATTTTAAACTCTGTGATATAAGTCTGGTTGAAGGCGATGATTTTATCGTCAGGGCAAGTTCTGATGCCTCAAATAATAAATTGCAGAAAGCACCAATTGATCAGGGTCTGGCTGGAAAAACCTTTGCCACAGGCAAGAGTTATATAATAAATGACCTGGATTCCAGTGATCTGGCTATTTCAACTAATAAAAACTTAAAAGCAGCTATCAGTATACCGCTGAAAAATTTTGGTGTCTTTCAGGCAGTTTCAACAGAGAAAAATGTATATCAAGAAAATGATCTTGAACTGGCCGAACTATTAATTTCTCATCTGATTACAGCTATGGAAGAATTAAAGCACCGGCAGGATTTAGAGTATAAATCCTATCATGATGATTTAACAGACATCTTTAATCGGCGTTATTTTAAGGAAAGCTTATCAGAAATTGAAACTAAAAAGCTATTTCCTGTCAGTATTATTATGGCAGATCTAAATGGTTTAAAAATAATAAATGATAGTTATGGTTCTGATACAGGCGATGATGTCTTAATCAGGACTGCCAGGAAAATTAATAATGCCATAAGGCCTGGAGATCTTCTGGCCAGAGTCGGCGGCGATGAGTTTGCCATTATCCTACCAGAAACTAATCAGGACGAAGCCAGTATAATTTATAATAAGATAAAGAACAACTTTGAGAATTTATCAGAAGAGCAGCTTCCAATTTCGTTAGGCATGGGCACTGCAACCATGACAGCCAGTTCTGATCAGAGCATAGAACAGCTAGTAAAAGAAGCTGAAAATAAAATGTACCAGAATAAATTACTTGAAGATAGAAGTGCAAAAAACAGGGTAGTTGCCGGCCTTTTAAATACTCTAAGTGCAAAGAGTGATGAGACTGAAGAACATGCCAGTAGAATGGCGTTAATGGCTTATCAGCTAGGCAATAAACTTGGATTATCAGAGTTAGATATAAATAGGCTGTCCTTACTTGCCAGTCTCCATGATATCGGTAAAATTTCAGTGCCTGAAGAAGTTTTAAATAAACCTGGCAGCCTGACTGAGTCAGAATGGGAGAAGATAAAAGAGCATCCAGAAAGGGGCTATCGAATTGCCTCAGCAACTGAAGAATTTTTATCAGTTGCCAGGGAAATCTTATCCCATCATGAACGCTGGAATGGTAGCGGTTATCCCAATGGCTTAAAGGGCGAAGAGATTCCTTATCTGGCCAGGATAATTTCAATTGTCGATGCCTTTGATGTCATGACAAATGATCGCCCTTATAAAAAGGCAGTATCAAAAGAAGTAGCATTAAAAGAGATAGAAAACTGTGCAGGCAGCCAGTTTGATCCTGAACTGGCCAAAGAATTTATTATGATTCAGCAAGAAAATCTTTAATAATTAATTTGATTAGGAGGAACTGTTTTGGCATTAAAAAGTAAATCAGAAAGGATGGGCAGCGAGCCGGTAGTTCCACTATTATTAAGGCTCTCGATCCCCTCAATAATTGGGATGTCTGTCCAATCATTATATAATGTAATAGATTCAATTTATATCGGAAGGCTTAGCACTGAAGCCCTTTCAGCTTTATCACTGGCCTTTCCAATTCAGATGGTTTTAATAGCAGTTGCCGTCGGTACAGGGGTCGGAACCAGTTCGCTAATTTCAAGGCTGCTTGGAGAAGGTAATGAAGAAAGAGCCAATATAGTAGCTGAACATGTTGTTCTGGTTACTGCCTTTTTTGGACTTCTTCTAGGAAGTATTGGTTATTTTTTCTCTACTGATATTTTTAATCTTGTTACAAATGATCCATATTTAGTTGAGTTAGGTGATGAATATATTAGAGTCATTTTAATGGGCTCTTTTGCAATGTTCTTTCCAGTAGTGGCTAGTGATATTTTAAGAGGAGAAGGCAATACCTTTGTTCCAATGTTAACCCTTGTTCTTGGGGCTGTAATCAATATAATCCTGGATCCTTTCCTGATCTTTGGAATTGGTTTCTTTCCAAGACTGGAAGTGGCAGGAGCAGCCTATGCAACGATTTTTTCCCGGTTTATCGGGGGGCTATTTATTGCCTATCTTTTATTTAAAGGCCACAATCAGGTTGAATTAAGCTATCATAAATTTAAATTTGATTTTAAAATTATTAAAGATGTATATAGTGTAGGCCTACCGGCCATGATTATGCAGCTTCTGGCCAGTATCATGATTTTTGGCGCCAATACAATAGTTGGCATGTATAATTCAGTGGCAATAGCTGTCTTAGGTATTTATTTTAGATTACAATCCTTTGTCTTTATGCCGGTCTTTGGCCTGGCTCAGGGTTTTATGCCGATAGTAGGATATAATTTTGGCCATAATAAACCAGACCGGATGATGAAGACTATTAAATTTGGAATCTTAATGGCCTTTGGATTTACAACAGCAGGTCTGATTATTTTCCAGTCTTTTACTCCCCAATTAATTCAGCTTTTTAATGATGACCCGGAACTTTTAGAAATAGGGATAAAGGCTTTAAGGAGAATAAGTATCGCCTTTCCAATTATTGGGCCGGCAATTATAGGCTCAACGACTTTTCAGGCAATCGGCAAAGGTCTGCCCAGCCTGATAATTTCTTTTTCACGACAGATAATTCTATTACTCCCGATTATGTATCTATTAGGCAGAATAGCCGGTCTTGATTATCTCTGGCTGGCATTTCCTATATCCGAAGGAATAGTCTTTGTTGTAATGGTCACCTGGCTAAAAAGAACTCTGGATAAGGCAGTTGCAAATATGTAAATTAAAAATCCAGTAATAATTATAATTTAGCTATTTTGATACTATCCCCTGACAGGAGAACAGATTTTTATTATTTTATCTGTCTACTCCAGCAGGGGATTTTTTTAGATTTGTTATTGACATATGCTCATAAAAGAGTTATAATAGTTTTGAACATAAGTCAATAACTAAATAATTTTGCCAGGTCAGGGGGTGGTTAAAATTATTGCAGTAACTGCATCTGGAGAAGGTCTTGAAGCTGAAGTTGATAAGAAGTTTGGGCGCTGCAAATATATCATAATCTATAATCCAGAAACAGAAGAAGCTACATCCTATGAAAATAAATTTCTAAAACAAAATAGTGGGGTAGGAGTTAAGACGGCAGAGTTTATGGCGGATAAAGGGGTTAAAAAAGTTTTGACATTAAAGGTTGGACCAAAAGCAGCTCAGGTTTTAGATAGAGCTGGCATAGAAGTAGTTACAGGTATAAAGGGTCAGGTTAAAGAAAATCTAAATAATTATCTTTAAATAATTATGGGGGGTTAATTAATGAAATTAGCAATCTCAACTGAAAACAATCAGGTAGCAGGACATTTTGGCAGGTGTGCAGAGTATACAATTGCTGAAATTGAAGATAATAAAATTATTAGTAAAGAAACTATTGAAAATCCAGGCCATCAACCAGGCTTTTTGCCAAGATTTTTAGCAGATCAGGGAATAAATTGTATAATATCCGGGGGAATGGGTAGAAAGGCCGCCAATATGTTTTCTGAACGGAATATTGAAACAGTTGTAGGTGTTCAAGGTGATATAGATACAGTTTTAAACAAATTTTTAAATGATGATTTAGAGGCCAGTAATGATCTCTGTGATCATTAAAAGTATAAAAATTGAAAGGAGGTGTTAATTATGCCAGGTGGCGATAGAACAGGCCCAAGAGGTGAAGGCCCAATGACAGGAAGAGGAGCTGGTTATTGCAACGGCTTTAATAGTCCTGGTAATTTTAGACCAGGAGGCGGTTTTAGAAGAGGTAATAGACATAGAAATATGTATTACAGTGCTGCCAGACCAGCTCGCCCGGTAGACAGTGGATATTCATCGGAGGATGAATCAAAAGAATTAGAATTAAAAGCTATCAAAAATCAGTTAGAAAGTATTGAAAAAAGACTGGAAGAGCTTAATGAAAATTAAAGAGGATTAATGCCGGCAGAGGACATCTCTGTCGGTATTTACATATATATTAAATTCTAGAGGGGGGAGATTTTTGTGGATAAGATTGCAATCGGTAGCGGGAAAGGTGGCACAGGCAAGACTTTTATTGCAACCAATCTGGCTGTCGTTATGGAACAATTGCTTGATGAAGATATAACTTATCTTGACTGTGATGTAGAGGGCGCTAACGGCCATTTATTTTTAGATGGTATTTCAGAGCAAGAAGAAATTTATATTAATAGTATAATAGATATTGATCAGGATAAATGTAGTTTATGTGGCAAATGCGTTGATGCCTGTCAGTACAATGCTTTAGCTAAAGTAGGGGGAGAAGTGCTCTTATTTAACGAGCTATGCCATGTCTGTGGGGCCTGCGAAATTGTCTGTCCTGAGAATGCTATTATAACAGGAGATAGAAATATTGGTAATCTAGTTCATAAAGCCGGTGATTTTGAGCTTTATTATGGTAATTTAAAATCTGGCGAGAGTGGAATGAGTCCCAGATTGATTACTAAAGTTAAGGAAAAAGCAGGAGAGGGAATAAATATTTATGATGCCCCGCCTGGGACGACCTGCCCGGTTGTCGAAACTTTTAAAGGTTCAGACCTTGCAGTTTTAGTTGCAGATCCGACCCCCTTTGGTTTACATGACTTAAAATTAGCTGTTCAGATGACCAGGAAGCTTGGATTAGAACCAGTAGTTATCATTAATAAGGCTACTCTTCCTGATAAAGAATTAATGGAATATTGTAGTCAGGAAGACTTAAAGATTGTAGGTAAAATTCCTGAACGGAGAGAATTAGCAGAGATATATTCTGGTGGTGAGCTGGCAGTCAATCTAAATCCAGAATATAAAGAAATTTTCATTGAAATTGCTCAAAATATAATTGATTACTTAAATCCTGTTGAAACAAAAGAACTTGTAGTTATAAGCGGGAAGGGCGGTACCGGCAAAACTTCAATAACAGCTAGTTTTGCTGCTTTAGCTGAAAATACCGTTGTTGCAGACTGTGATGTCGATGCTGCAGACCTTCATTTAATTTTAGAACCTGAAAAGTTAGAAGAAGGTGAATTTTCTGGAGGAAGTAGAGCCGAGATTGATCAGGATAAATGCAATAATTGTGGGCTCTGTTATGAAGCCTGTCGCTTTTCAGCAATCCAGGAATTAGAATCAAATTATAAAGTAGATCCAATTTCCTGTGAAGGCTGTAGAGTATGTGGCCTTGTTTGTCCACAGGATGCAATAAGCTTTAAAGAGGTGATTAATGGTAAATGGTTTACATCTAAAATTAGGTTTGGCAGAATGGCTCATGCTGAGCTAGGCATAGCTGAGGAAAATTCAGGGAAGCTGGTTACTTTAGTCAAAGATAAAGCTAGAGAACTTTCTGCAAAAATTAATAATAAGATTACCATTATAGATGGCTCTCCAGGAACAGGTTGTCCGGTAACAGCCTCATTAACTGGAGCAGACTATGCATTAATAGTTACAGAACCTTCAGTTTCAGGGATCCATGATCTAAAAAGAGTAATAGAGTTAACTGACTTCCTTGAGATACCTGCTGGAGTTCTTATAAATAAAGCAGATATAAATATAGAGAAATCAGAGGAAATAAAATCACTGGCAGAGCAGGCAGAGATTGATTTTTTTGGTAAATTACCTTATGATAAAGATGTAGTTCAAGCACAGACTGCCGGAGAAACAATAATTGAATTTAAACCAGACAGTCAAATATCCAAAGAGATAAATGAAATCTGGATTAGTTTAAATGAGATTATTGATTAATATTATTATAAATTATAGGAGTTGAATTTTATGCCGAGGCCACCAAAAATAAGAAGAATAGAGAAGGAGCCAGAAACAACCTATTTTAAACCTCCAGGTATCCCGATGAAAAAATTAGAAGAATTAATAATTAGCTATGAAGAAATGGAGGCAATTCGCTTAAGTGATTATCAGGGCCTAAGCCAACAGGAAGGTGCTGATAAGATGGAAGTTTCAAGGCCGACCTATCAAAGAATTCTTGTTAATGCCAGAGAGAAAATAGCTGAAGCCCTTACAGAAGGAAAAGCTATTAAAATTGAAGGTGGCACCTATCGCATTGCGAAAAAAGGTAGAGGTAAGTCTAAAAAGAAGCGGCGCAGAGACTGTCATAAAGGGGGGTTTTAATTATGCCAATAGCAGAAGTAACAGTTGTGCCTCTAGGAACAGAAGATACCAGTTTGAGCAGCTATGTTGCTGATTGCCAGAAAGTTCTTGAACAGGAAGAGGGGATTGAGTATCAGTTAACCCCCATGGGAACAATTATTGAAGGAGATTTAGAT
>JBNJEB010000085.1:0-6677 GCA_051745425.1 Bacillota bacterium | reverse complement strand
AAAGATTTTCATTTAACTGAGATAACTGTAGAAATGATCGAGAAATATCTGGCTAGCAGAGAGGATTACAATAGATTTGAAGAGTTTGTCCCAGAGATTTTAGAGGCATATAGAACTTTGATTTAGTCGATAATGATAAGAAGAATATTTATTGGTTTAATAATCCCAGGTTCGAAGGCTTAATACCTGTTTTAGTAGTAAAAAATGATTTATTTTTTAGAAGTATTGTGTTATAATTAATATAATATTAAAATTTATTAAAGAGTATATTTTTGTAAATTTAAATATAAAATGATTTTAATTATATTAATTTCAATTTAGATATTTATTATTTTATGAAGGGCGGTGATAATTTAGCAAATGATCTGGTTGCAGGAGGAAGGAATTCGAGTATTTGAGAAACTAGAGAAGTTTAATCTGAAAGGGGAGAATGATTAATGTTAAAAAAAGTATTTGTTTTTATGTTAGCAATAACTTTATTAGTTTCAGGTGGTGTTATGGCTTCAGAAGCTGAGTATGGAGGAACTTTAAGGCTAAGTAATGACACTAACTGGGACACACTGGATCCTGCTTATGCTTCAGGTTTTGATGCCGGTGATATGGCATCTAAAATTTTTGATGGACTGGTTAGATTTGATTATTATTCCAATGATATAGTTAATTCTCTGGCTGAATCCTGGGAAGCATCTAATGATAATCAAACTTTTGTCTTTAAAATTCGTGAGGGTGTAAAATTTCATAATGGTCGTGAACTTACAGCCCATGATGTAAAGTATACTTTTGATCGTTTATATGATCCAGAAGTTGCCTCTCCTGGCACCTGGGTATTTAGCATGATTAAAGGTACAGATGCTGCCTTAGATGGTGAGACAGATGGCCTTGAAGGAGTAACAGTTGTTGATGATTATACAGTTCAATTTGATTTAGATTATCCTTTTGGTCTTTTTGTTACCCACTTAACCCTGCCATATGGTTTTATT
Source organism: Bacillota bacterium (assembly GCA_051745425.1). Taxonomy (GTDB): domain Bacteria; phylum Bacillota; class Halanaerobiia; order Halanaerobiales; family Halarsenatibacteraceae; genus Halonatronomonas. The sequence continues at coordinate 5,697 of JBNJEB010000085.1, read as the reverse complement.
GTGCCAGAGGAAGTAGTTAATGAACATGGAGATCAATTTAGTCAGAATCCTTTAGGAACTGGACCATGGGTTTTTGAATCCTGGGAACATGATGACCAGATAGTTTTAAGTGCCAACGAAGATTATTTTGATGGTCGTCCTTATATTGATGAGGTGATTTATAGAGTAATTCCACAACCCTTAACTGATATTGCAGAATTTGAAGCAGGCAACTTAGACTATACTGGAATTCCAGTAGAAGAAAGAGAAAGATGGCTTAATGATGAAGAATGGGAAGATTATACCTACAGTATGGCTGAACTTTCCAGTTATTATATCGCTTTAAATCAGGATTTTGAGCCCCTTGATGATCCGCTAGTGAGAAAGGCTATTGAGTATGCTGTTGATAGCGAGCAAATTACTGAAGCTCTGTTCTCTCATTATGTGCCAGCAAAAGATGCCATTCCAGAAGGAATGGAAGGTGGTTCACCTAATTCAGAATTTAATTATGACCCTGATAGAGCAAGAGAATTACTGGCTGAAGCCGGCTATCCAGATGGTTTCGAATTAGAATTATGGGTTAGTTCAGGTACCAACCCTGTTAGAGCCGGGGGAGTTGTCCAGGCTATGTTAACAGAGGTTGGAATTGATGTAGAACTGGTTAAAAATGACTGGAGTGTCTTCTTTGATACAGTTAGAAGAGGAAACGCACCTTCCTACTATCTATCCTGGTGGGCTGATTATGCCGACCCATATAATTTCTTGCAGGCTCTTTATGCCAGCGATGGCAGTAGAATCAATTATGAAAATGTAGTAGTAGATGAGATCCTTGAAGAAATGGGTAGAACAACCAGTGTTGAAACTAGAGTTGAGCTTTCTGAAGAACTTATTGATATAGTAGCTGAAGAAGGAGATCCATATGTCTGGTTATACCATACAAGTTCTTCAACTATTAAACAGCCCTGGATTAATGGAGAATTACACCATCAGATGTATCATGCCGACAAACTAACTACCTGGTGGATAGATCAAGATATGAAGTAAGAATTAATTTACCTGGCGCGTTTAACGCGCCAGGTAACTATAACTATCTCTCAGGAGGTAAATGCTAATGTTTCAATATATTTTACGAAGATTATTAATGATAATACCAGTTTTATTAGGAGTAATGATAATAACATTTTTCTTAATGTTTATTGTTCCAGGAGATCCAGTATTAACAATGTTAGGTCAGCATGCAAACCAGGAGAGTATAGATAGAATGAGAAGTCAGCTAAGGCTGGATGAGCCCTGGTATATTCAATTTACAGGTTACATAACTAGAACTTTGCGAGGAGATTTAGGGGTATCATATATGACCAATATTCCTGTTGCAGAAGCATTAAAACAACGGCTGCCAAATACAGCTCGCCTTGCTTTTACTGCAATCATTGTAGCAACAATAATGGGGATTTCTATTGGGATTATCTCAGCGGTTTTTCAAAATACCTGGATTGATCATTTAGCAATGTCTTTTGCTCTGTTATTTATATCTACTCCAGTATTTTGGTTTGGAACAGTCTTAATCTTAATATTTGCAATGACATTAGGCTGGTTTCCGATATCTGGAATGGGGGATGGCAGTATTAAGTATTTGATTTTGCCGGCTATTACTTTAGGCAGCAGGTCAGCAGCATTTTTAGCCAGATATACCCGTTCAGTAATGCTTGAAGTTATTAGAGAAGATTATATTAGAACTGCCAGAGCAAAAGGTATTACTGAGAAAGTAATAATTTTAAAACATGCTTTAAAAAATGTAATGATCCCGGTTGTGACTGTTTTAGGTATGAGTCTGGCTTCATATCTTAATGGTTCAGTATTAACAGAAAGTATTTTTGCCTGGCCAGGATTCGGGCGGTATGTAGTTACAGCTATCCAAAAAAGAGATTTTCAGGTTATTGCAGGTTCAGTTTTAGTAGGATCAGTTATATTTGTGTTTTTTAATTTGATTGTAGATATTATATATATAGCTCTCGATCCCAGGATTAAATATGATTGAAAAGGAGGATAAATTTAGTGGATAATAGAAGTGAATTAGAGTTAACAGAAAAGAAGGATAACCATGGCCTCTGGTATGATTCCTGGAGGAGATTGAAGAGAAATAAAGCTGCTATGTTAGGTTTAATTATGGCAGGTATTTTTATTTTAATAGCGATTTTTGCTCCGGTTTTTGCTCCTTATCCTCCGAATGAGATAAATCTGCTTTCTGTCTTAGAAAGTCCTTCCAGCACCCATTTGCTTGGAACAGATTATTACGGGCGAGACTTACTAAGTAGAATTATATATGGATCCAGAATTTCAATTAGTGTAGGAGTAATTGTACAGGTGATTTCTCTTACAATTGGGACTTTGATGGGATCGCTGGCCGGTTATTATGGTGGGAAAATTGATATGTTTATCATGCGGATAGTTGATATTTTCATGAGCTTTCCCAGTTTATTATTTACCATTGCTATTATGGTAGCTTTAGGACCAGGCCTGTACAATGTATTTATAGCCCTGGGGGTAATCTGGTGGACAAGAACTGCTAGAATTGTGCGAAGTGAGTTTATTCGCCATAAAGAGAGAGAATATGTAGAAGCGGCCAGAGCTATAGGGCATAATGACTTTAAAATAATGTATAAACATATTTTGCCTAACTGTTTAGCTCCTTTAATAATTACATTTACAATGGGAATAGCTACAGCGATAATGGCTGAAGCTTCTTTAAGTTTTTTAGGATTGGGAGCTCAGGAACCGATGCCAAGTTGGGGTTCAATGGTTAATAATGGCCTGCAGTATTTAAGGTCTGCTCCATGGTATTCATTATTTCCAGGCATGGCAATAGCTTATACTGTTCTATCATTTAATCTACTGGGTGATGGGTTAAGAGATGCCCTTGATCCTAAAATGGATAGATAGGGATAAGAAATTTTAAAATTAGCTTAATTTTAATCAAATTTTAATCTTATTTCAATTGGGATTAAATTTCTCGGTGTTATCATTAGTTTATAAAATAATTTAAGGAGGTTATCATGATGATAACATTTGAGAAAGTTGAAAAGTTAAGAGAATATGCAGGTATCTCTTACGAAGAGGCAAAGAAAGAATTGGAAAAGACTAATGGTGATCTGTTAGAAGCAGTAGTCAATCTTGAAAAAGAGGGTAAAATTAAAGAACCAGAAACAAATGGATATTATAAGTCATCAGATAAGGCAGATAAAGAAAAGTCAGCTGAAAATAACTTGAGTCAGCCAGAAAAAGAAAAGCGAGGCTCAAATTTCACTGAGACTTTAAAGAATATTATGGGCTGGGTTAAAAAAGTTATTGAAATAGGAAACACCAATAATTTCAAGATTATAAAAGGTGACAATTTAATTCTGGAGATTCCTTTAACTGCTTTTGCATTATTATTATTCTTTACTTTCTGGATATTAATACCGGCTTTAGTTATTGGACTTGTTCTGGGATATCGTTATAATTTAGGCGGCCCGAATCTAGAGCAGACAAAAGTAAATAAAGCTATGGATTCGGTCTCTGATGCGACTAAACAGGCTGTTGATTCAATGACTGATGCTGCTGGTAAATTCTCTAAAGATGGTAAAAAAGATAAGGGAGAAAATAATAATGGAGAAAATACTGCTAGTTGAGGATGAAGAGAAACTTGCCCGCTTTATAGAACTTGAGCTAGAACATGAGGGCTATAAAGTGGTTAAAGCAATAGATGGGAGAGAGGGACTGGCTTCTTTTGAAGCCGGTTCCTTTGACCTTATATTGTTAGATATAATGCTGCCTGCGCTTAGCGGGATTGAAGTTTTAAGGAGAATCCGCCAGGTATCTGAAATACCAGTTATTTTGCTTACTGCTAGAGATGCTGTAGTTGATAAGGTCACTGGGCTTGATGGCGGAGCTGATGATTATATAACCAAGCCATTTGCAATCGAAGAGCTATTGGCCAGAATTCGGGTTGCTTTGAGGAATAATAAATCTGTTCCAGTAAAAGAAAGAAATAATATTTTACAGGCAGATAGACTGAGTCTTAACCCGGCCAGTCGAGAGGTTAAAGTTGACAATGAAATAGTTGAATTAACCAGAAAAGAGTTTGATCTCCTTGAGTTTCTGCTTCAGAATAAAAATATTGTTATGGAGAGGACGACCCTGCTTGAGCGTATCTGGGGCTATGATTTTGCCGGGGAGACCAATTCAGTAGATGTATATGTCCGCTATCTCCGCTCGAAGATTGAAGAGCCTTTTAAGCTCAAGTTAATTCAAACAGTTCGTGGCGTTGGGTATGTGATAAGAGATGAAGAATAAAGCTTCTGCTCCAGGTAAAGTTTCAGGTTTATCAGATAAAATTCGGTCTTCAATGGTCTTGAAACTAAATTTGAAGATGCTGATAGGCCTGTTTTCTGCTTTTATGGTAATTAATATTCTTATAATTTTAATTGGGATTGGATTTATTTTCTGGCAGGCTGAAGCAGGGGCAGTTAATTTGCTTAATAATGATGGTTTACAGGAATTTGCTTCTGACAGTGCAGAAATCTTTGGTTATCAGCTAGAAAATTCAGATAGGCAAATAGATTTTATTGTATTACCAGGCTTTATTCAAAACTGGCTTCCAGTTTCAGGGGATAGTAATAGTCGATTTATCAATGCTACCAGTTTGAGTGAGCCTGGTTTTTCTTTAGAGCAGATTGAATCTATTAGCTATCAGATAGCAATCCCAGTTGAGACAGGCTTCCAAATTGTAAGCTATGCTATTGGTCATGATATTAAATTATTATTATATCTAATTCTACTGCTTTTTGTTATTCAGTTGCTCTATATGCTAGGCAGGATAAGGAAAAATAACAGGATGATCAGGGACACATTAAAGCCCCTTTCAGAGATGGCTGAAAGGGCAAAAAAACTCCAGGCTGAAATTGCTGACTTAAGCTCATCAACTCCAGATGACAAAATCAAAGACCTTGCTGGAGCTATTAGCAGTATAGATGCTGAGAAACTTGACTATCAGATTTCAGTCGATGGCTCTCAGGATGAGTTAAAGTCTCTGGCCTATGCAATCAATGATATGTTAAGACGGATTAATCAGGCTTATAAATCTCAGATCCGCTTTGTTTCTGATGCTTCCCATGAACTCAGGACACCTATTTCTGTGATCCAGGGGTATGCCGGGATTATAGACCGCTGGGGGAAACATGATGAAAAGACATTGCAGGAAGCCATAGATGCCATAAAGAGTGAAACTGAAAACATGAAAATGCTGGTAGAACATCTGCTCTTTCTTGCCAGAGGTGACAATGAGGCCATTCAGCTAAACCTGGAGAAATTTGACTGTTCTGTTTTAGTTGAAGAAATTATCTCTGAGACAACTATTATTGATCAGGAGCATAAGGTTATTACAGATTTAGAGAGTTCAGCTTTTATTGAAGCAGATATGCAACTTATAAAGCAGGCAATTAGAATTTTGGTAGATAATAGTCTGAAATATTCTGAACCAGGCCAGGAAGTTAGACTGAAAGTTTTTAAGAAAAATAAGGAGGTTGTAATTCAGGTCCAGGATAATGGGATTGGGATTGCTCCTGAAGATTTACCGAATATTTTCAACCGATTCTATCGCTCCGATGAATCAAGGGCCAGAAAGACCGGGGGCACCGGTCTGGGGTTAGCTATAGCTAAATGGATTATTGAACATCATGG
>JBNJEB010000084.1:0-6737 GCA_051745425.1 Bacillota bacterium | reverse complement strand
CCTGGACTTGCAGTTTCAGCAGTAAAAGATGGAGAGGTAGTTTATTCACATGGATTTACCGGTTCCTGGTCCAGGTCTGATCAAGCCATAACTCCTGATACACCATTTTATATTGGCTCTATCAGTAAATCATTTACTGCATTAGCGATTATGCAGTTGGTTGAAGCAGGCCTGATCGATTTAGATAATACGGTTCAGACTTACATCCCTGATTTTCAGGTTGATAATGCTGGTTTTGAAGAAATGATTACAGTTCGTCATTTGCTTCATCATCGGAGTGGGCTTACTGAAGAAGAATACTTTAATGATTTGCCAGGTGATCTTTCAATAGAGGCAGGTGTGAAGGATTTATATGGAATGAAGTTAAGACACAATCCAGGAGAGCGTTTTAGTTATTTCAATCCTAATTATAATGTTTTAGGATTTATTATTGAAAAGGTATCAGGTCAGAATTATGAAACTTATCTATCTGAGAATATTCTTCAGCCACTGGAGATGTCTAATACCTATCTAAGTGAAGAAGGCGCAGCTAGAGTGGTCTCAGGTCATGGTTCTGTATTTTCTATACCAGTAAAACGAGAGGAAGAGTTCAAAGCTTATAGTTTGCCTTCTGGTTATATAGTTTCTACTGCCAGTGACATGGCTAATTACGTTTTGTATCAGTTGTCTGGTGAATTTAATGGTCGCCAATTGCTTTCAGATGATTATTTTGATGCTCTGCATATTCCTTATGGTGGAGGAGAAAAGGGGTATGGTATGGGTTGGAATAGGGGCACGAAGTTTGGACAAACGCTGGTGGAGCATGGTGGTTCTCTCTTCAATTATTCTGCTAACTTAGCTTATTTACCTGATTCTGATTTAGGTGTTATATTGCTTATTAATCAGAATCATTTTATTTACAGTATAATTTCTAATAATCAGCTTGTAGATAATATACTCCAGGTTTTACTTAATCCAGAAATTTCATCAGCTAATCTGGGTGTTATTCCCCTTGGCAATATTTTTTTGGTAATTGCTATCATTGCAACAATAACAATATTTAAAGAAATTTATGAGCTTATTAGTTTAGGGAAATGGGAGCAGAAAATGAGAAGTAGATCCAGATTTAAAATTTATGTTAATATTTCTTTGGATTTTTTAATTCCATTTTTATTGTTAATTGGAATACCAGTTATTATAATGAATACTTTTGACCGAGTATTATCATTTAGTACAGCTTTTAATTTAATGCCTGGTGTTCTTAGCTGGTTAATTATTGTTAGTTCTTTTAGTTTATTAAGAGGTGCTTTAAAAATATTTAAATTAAATAAGATTACCTAATTTAATAAAATTTTTAACTTTTATGACTTTTATTTTTATGAATTTTATAGTATAATTAATCTAGTGAAAAATATAATAAAGTTAACGAGATTGGTAAAGATTTAAATTACCAATATCTATAAAAATTTAAAAAGGAGGTGAAGTAAATGCCTGCAAAACAGGAACTTAACTGGTACAAAATAATTCCAGAGATTGACAGAATTGTAGAAGAAAACGAGTTTAAAGAAGAAGAGTTATTAGAAATACTTCATAGCACTCAGGAATTTATAGGTTATATTCCTTCAGAAGCTCAAGAAAGAATAGCAAAAAAACTTAAAGTATCACCTGCAAGAGTAAAAAGTGTAATTTCTTTTTATAATCACTTTACTGATCAACCAAGGGGTAAATATGAGATAGCTCTCTGTAAAGGCACAGCCTGTTATGTTAAAGGTTCAGAAAAGATAATTGATAAAATAAAAAATAAATATAACATAGAGGCCGGAGAAACTACTGATGATGGTTTATTATCACTCGAGGTGGTTCGCTGTCTTGGTGCCTGCGGACTTGCTCCTGTAATGACAATTAATGGAGAGGCATATGGGTTACTTAATCCAGAAAAAGCAGTAAGAATTATTGAGCATAAGATTCAGAAAGCTAATATTGAGGAGGTGCAAATGAAATAATGGAGAGATTTAATTCTGCAGATGAAATGCAATTTTATAGAGATAGCCTTCAAAGTGAAAGTGAAAACAACCTCGATACTGAAATAGTTGTAGGTCTGGGTACCTGTGGAATAGCATCTGGGGCTAAAGACACTCTTGAGGCTATTAAAAAAGAATTAGATTGGAAAAATATTAAAGACATTAAAATTTCTCAGACAGGTTGTATGGGTTATTGTGTAGGGGAACCACTTGTTGAAATAAGACAGGGAGATGCTAAAGTTCTATATAAAAATATAAAAGACTTTAAAGTAGAAGAACTGCTCCAACAGCATTTAATAGAAGGTAATATAGTTGAACGCTGGCAGGTAGATGAAGATTTAGACTTTTTTAAGGCCCAGGAAAGAATAGTTTTAAAAAATTGCGGGCTGATTGATCCTGAAAGTATTGATGATGCAATTAGTAATGGAGCTTATAAAGGATTAGAAAAAGCAATTACTCAGATGGATCCAGAAGATATAATAAATGAAATAACTGTTTCCAAATTAAGGGGGCGTGGAGGCGGTGGATTTCCAACTGGTATGAAGTGGAAATTTGCTTTTGATAGCCCAGGTAATAAAAAGTATGTTGTCTGTAATGCAGATGAAGGTGATCCAGGAGCTTTTATGGATAGGAGTATTTTAGAAGGAGATCCTCATCGGTTGATTGAAGGTATGATCATTGCTGGTTATGCAATTGGAGCAAATTATGGCTATGTTTACTGTAGAGCTGAATATCCTCTTGCTATTAAAAGATTGCGTAAAGCGATAGAATCTGCTAAAGAGTATGGTGTTCTAGGAGAGAATATTCTTGGTTCTGGTTTTGATTTTAATTTAAAGATTAGACTTGGTGCTGGTGCATTTGTTTGTGGTGAGGAGACAGCATTACTGGCATCTTTAGAAGGTCAAAGGGGCGAACCCAAACCTCGTCCTCCTTATCCACCGCAGAAAGGTTATAAAGGTTATCCAACAGTAATTAATAATGTAGAAACTTTAGCAAATGTTCCTGATATAATCTATAGAGGAAGGCGCTGGTTTAAAAGTATTGGAACTGAAGATAGTCCAGGTACTAAAGTTTTTGCACTTGCTGGAAAAGTTAAAAATAATGGTCTGGTTGAGGTTCCGATGGGAACAAAGTTGGGTGATATTGTTTTTGATATTGGTGGAGGATTGATCAATGATGGCAATTTTAAGGCAGCTCAAACTGGCGGTCCTTCTGGTGGATGTATCCCAGTTGAGCATCTTAATGTTCCTATAGATTATGATTCTTTAAAAGAACTTGGAACAATAATGGGTTCTGGCGGTTTGATTGTTATGGACCAGCAGGATTGTATGGTTGACCTGGCTAAATATTTTATTGACTTCTGTAAGGATGAGTCCTGTGGGAAATGTACTCCATGTAGAATTGGGACAACTAGAATGTTAGAGATACTTGATAGGATAACAAAAGGAGAAGGTGAGCAGGAAGATTTAGATTTATTACTGGATATGGGAGAAAAGATTCAGGATTCTTCTTTCTGTGGTTTAGGACAGACTGCTCCTAATCCAGTAATTAGTACTGCCAGATACTTTATGGATGAATATAGGGCTCATATTGAGGATAATTATTGTGAATCTTCTAGATGTGCTTCAATGTTTGATTCACCCTGCCAGAATTCATGTCCTGCCAATGTTGATGTTCCTAAGTATATTGACCTTGTCAGACAGGGTAGATATAAAGAAGCATATAAAGAAATCCAGAGGGAAAATCCTCTTGTGCTTGTCTGTGGTAGAGTTTGTTATAATCTCTGCGAGCCTTCTTGTAATAGACGTTCTTTAGATGAAGGACTTGCTATTAGGGAACTGAAAAGGTTTGTTAGTGATATCGTGCCTAAAATTGAAGGCGGATATCCAATTCCGAAAATTAAAGAAGAGAAAAATGAGCAGATAGCTGTTGTTGGTTCTGGACCGGCAGGTTTAACTGCTGCATTTTACTTGAGGAAACAGGGCTATCAGGTGAAAATTTTTGAAGCAAGCTCTGTGCTTGGTGGTTTATTAGCAGTAGGTATTCCAGAATTTAGGCTTCCTCAGGATAAATTAAATGAAGAAATAACAGTTTTAACAACTATGGGGGTAGAAGTAGAAATAGAAACAGAGATTGGCAAAGATATTACCTTTGAAGAATTAAGAAAGCAGGGTTATAAAGCAGTTTATCTGGCAGTCGGAACCCATAATGATATTGATATTGGGATTGAAGGTGAGAAGCTAAAAGGTGTCTATAATGCTATAGAACTACTTAAAAAGATTAATCTGGGTCAGGGAGTAGATATGTCAGGTAAGAAGGTAGCAGTCGTTGGTGGTGGAAATGCAGCAATAGATGTTGCTAGGAATGCTGTTAGAATGAATACTGATGAAGTAAATATAATTTATAGAAGAAGAAAAGAAGAGATGCCTGCTCATGGTGAAGAAGTTGAAGAAGCAGAATATGAAAAAGTTAATATGTATACGCAGGTAAACCCGGTTAAAATACTTGGAGAAGAGGGAAGAGTAACAGGTTTAGAATGTGTGAGAATTGAAGAAGGGGAATTTGATTATTCAGGCAGAAGAAGACCTAACATTATTGAAGGTTCTAATTTTGAGCTCGATGTAGATATAGTTGTACTGGCAATTGGTCAAAATGTCGATGATAAATTCAACTCTGGTAGTTTAAATATTGCAATGACTGATAATAATATGATTGAAGTTAATGAAAATAAGCAGACAAATGTTCCCTGGGTTTTTGCAGGCGGAGACTGTATTACTGGACCATCGACTGTAGTTGAATCTATCAAACAGGGCAAAGATGTGGCAAGAGAGATTGATATTTATTTAGGTGGAGATGGTGATATAATTTCTCCAAGCGAAGTTGAGAGGGAAGTTAGTGGAGAGATTCTTGAAGAAGAGAAACCTCAGGTAAAAATGCCTAAAATATTATTATCTCAGAGGATTAAGAGTTTTAAAGAAATAGAAAAAGGTTATTCAGAAGAGCAGGCTCAGGAGGAAGCAAGTAGATGCCTGCGTTGTGACGTAGAGAATAAATAGAAAGGAGGCAGATGATGTCTAATAATGATGACAACATAAATGTTTGGGTTGATGGAGTGAAACATGAAACTCAGGATAGTCTTACTGTTTTAGAGCTTTTAAGAGAGATTGGTACAGATATTCCGACTCTCTGTCATTTAAAAGATATTAGTACTACAGGATCCTGTAGGATTTGTCTTGTTGAAGATCAGGGTAGTGGCAAATTGATTGCTGCCTGTAATACTCCAGTTACTGATGGAATGAGAATAGAAACTAATAATAGTCGAGTTCGTCAAACTAGAATCATGAATCTGGAGTTATTGCTTTCAGATCATGAAGTCGATTGCCCAAGTTGTATTAAAAATAAAGATTGTGAGCTCCGGGAAATTACTGAAGCTATGGGTATTAGAGAAGTTAGTTTTCCTGGAAAGAAGAATGAATTTAAAGAGGATATTTCTTCACCTGCTTTGAGAAGAGATCCAGCTAAATGTATTAATTGTGGTCGTTGTGTTAATGTCTGTCAAAATGTCCAGACAGTTAATGTTCTCGCAGCAGAAGGTAGAGGTTTTGCAACTAGAATTGGCCCGGTTTTTTATAATGAACTTGCTAATAGTGCATGCGTTATGTGTGGTCAATGTGCAGCTGCCTGTCCTACAGGTGCAATAACTGAAAAAGAAAATATTACAGATGTCTGGGAAGTCTTAAATGATTCAAAGAAACATGTAATTGTTCAAACTGCACCGGCAGTTAGAGTTGCATTAGCTGAAGAGTTTGATAGAAGTCCAGGCACTGTTGCAACAGGTCAGATGGTAACAGCCTTAAGAAAGATGGGATTTGACAATGTATTTGATACCCAGTTTACAGCTGATTTAACTATTATGGAAGAAGGTACTGAGTTAATAAATCGAATAAAGAATAATGGTGAACTGCCTCTTTTTACTTCTTGCAGTCCTGGCTGGATAAATTTTATTGAAACTTTTTATCCAGAATATCTTGATCATCTTTCTAGCTGTAAATCACCTCAGCAAATGTTTGGAGCTGTCGCTAATTCATATTATCTGGAGCAGAATAATTTATCATCAGATGAATTAGTTGTTGTTTCGATTATGCCCTGTACAGCTAAAAAGTATGAGGCAAATAGACCTGAGATGATAGCTGATGTTGATTATGTATTAACTACCAGGGAGCTTGGTCAGATGATAAAACAGATGGGCATTGATCTTTTTGACCTACCTGAAAGTGATTATGATAAAATTATGGGAAGTTCAACTGGAGCTGCTGCTATTTTTGGAGCTACAGGTGGTGTTATGGAAGCTGCTTTAAGAACTGCTTATGAGTTGCTGACTGGCGAAGAATTGCCTGGAATAGATTTTCAAGAGGCTAGAGGTTTAAGCTCTGGAATAAAAGAAGCTGAAGTAGAGATAAATGATCTTAAACTGAGAGTAGCTGTTGCCCATGGTTTAAGTAATGCCAGGGAGGTTCTTGAGGCAATGAAAGCCGGAAAAGAGTATCATTTTGTAGAATTTATGACCTGTCCAGGAGGTTGCATAGGAGGTGGAGGTCAGCCAATTTCTAGAGAAGATGGCGTGCTTGAAAAGAGATTAGACGCAATCTATGATATTGATAAAAAGAAAAAGTTGAGAAAGTCTCATGAAAATCCAGAGATTGAAATACTCTATAATGAATATTTAGGTGGTCCAGG
>JBNJEB010000083.1:0-6816 GCA_051745425.1 Bacillota bacterium | reverse complement strand
GAAAGATATTTTTTTTACAACCATTATATTTATTTAAGTATAACGCCTAAAATCTTGCAATGGAAGGGGATAGAAATGACCGGACTACACAAAAGTAAATCTATTATTTTCATAACCTTGATATTATCTATTTTTATTATTTCAACAGTTGCTGAGGCCAGGACAACCAGGCAGGTAACTGACATGTTAGGAAGAGAGGTAGAGATACCCTCTGAAATAAATACTATAGCAACTTCATATACCCCGGCAACGCTTTTCGTGGTTGCCCTGGGAGCCCAGGATAGACTGGTTGCTGCAGGTAAAGGGATGCCAAAACAGCAGATCTTTAAAGACCTTGCTCCAGAAATAGAAGATCTACCTGAAATTTCAGGTGGGTCAGGGATTAATCTGGAATCTGTTGCAGCTATAGACCCGGATTTAATAATTATCTCGCCTCATGGAGGAGCTGAAGCAGAAGCCGACCGCCTTGAGAGTATGGGTTATCCGACAGTTGTAATCAATCCTGAAGGATTTTATAAAGTAGAAGAGACTTTTAAGTTTCTTGGACAGGTTTTAAATTTAGAAGATCAGGCTGGAGAAATTTCAGGGCTTTATCAGGAGATTGAAGAGATTACAGCAGAGACCAGAGAACTTCCTGATTCAGAAAAAAGGAAAGTCTACTTTGCCAATTCTCAGCTGCTGGATACTGTAGGGGCCAATATGCTCCAGTCAGATTTAATTAGAATGGCAGGAGGGATTAATCCAGCTGAAAATGTTAAAAGTGGGTTTATAGAGGCTTCTTCGGAGCAGCTTATAGAATGGAATCCAGATCTAATAATTCTTTCTCAGTTCTATCGTGGCGAGATATCTGAGCTGGCTGATTCTCCAGGCTATCAGGGGATCACAGCCTTTAAAGATGATAAATTAGAAAGGATTCCTGCAAATATAGAACCCTGGGATTACCCGGGACCGGCTTCAGGTCTGGTCTCACTCTGGCTTGCTGAAAAGCTTTATCCTGAGCATTATAGTGAGCTTGATATTCTGGAGTTTACTGACAGGTTTTACAATCAGATTTATGGACAGTCCTTCTCAGAGCTTAATGGAGAATTATAATGCAAAGTCAGGAGAAGGGGGCCCCTAAAAGTCTTGCTGATAAAAAGAAGGTTATAGTTTTCTCATTATTTGCCTTTCTCCTGGTCCTGATATTTTCTATATTTATTGGCAGGTTCAGAGTGGATTTTTCAGAATTAATTCAGTCTTTTAGCCAGCTATTTCAGGGGTTAAAACCAGGGGAGATCGATAATCAGTCCTGGCGGGTCTTTTACTTTATCCGTTTTCCAAGAATCTTAATGGTGATAGGTGTCGGGGCCGCCCTTTCAGTTACCGGGGCAGTTTATCAGAGTATTTTTTACAACCCACTTATTTCACCAGATATCCTTGGAGTGAGTGCCGGAGCTGGTTTTGGTGTGGCCCTGGGAATGTTATTGGGCGGGGCTTCCTTAATCCATATCTATATACCGGCTTTTATCAGCGGTTTAATTGCTGTGGCAATGACCTATTATATTAATAAGTTAAGCAGAGGCCATGGTATTATGAAAATGGTCCTGGCAGGAATAGTGGTTAGTTCACTCTTTAACGCCTTACTTGCTATTTTAAAATATCTGGCAGATCCTATGGACCAACTTCCTGGGATTGTCTTCTGGTTGATGGGAGGATTTTCCAGAGCGGGCTGGCAGGAGGTAAGACTGGTGCTGCCCTTTGTTCTGGTCGGGCTGATTATAATTTTTTATTTTCGCTGGTATCTTAATGTCATGTCCCTGGGCGAAGAAGAGGCATTGTCCCTGGGAATCAATGTGAAAGTATTAAGGGTTCTGCTAATATTATTTAGCACGATGATGGTATCTGCTGCAGTTGCAACTACCGGGCAGATAACCTGGATAGGCTTAATAGTGCCCCATATAGCCAGGTTTATTATCGGTTCAGATCATAGAATGATGATTCCAACAACCATGATTCTGGGAGCAACACTGCTTTTATTAATGGATAATCTGGCCAGGACTTTAATAGCAGCAGAAATCCCGATTAGTATTATTACAGCATTAATAGGGGCTCCATTTTTTGCTTATCTTCTAATCACTAGAGGAGAAAGCGGCTGGAGTTAATCAAATCTGGAGGTAATAAGATATGATGGAATGGACAGATCAGGAGATTGCCTGGTATCAAAGGGCATTAGAAGCCAATTATTATCCTGATAATTTAATAGATTATTTAAAACCACTCCTGGCTGATAAATCGGAGATCCTTGATATTGGAACAGGGATAGGAGCGATTTCTCTAAGGCTGGCCAGGGCAGGGTTTAAGCTGACAGCAATTGATCAGGCAGAAGATGCTCTTGAATATCTGAGGACTATTATTGAGAAAGAGAAACTCTCAGCTAAAATAAAGCTGGAAAAAGCAGAGTGGCCAGAATTTGCTAAAGACTATGGGAATAATGCCTGGTCAACAGTTATAACTTCCTATACAGGCCCAGAGGTGATTGGCGATAAAGAGTCTATCAGAGAGATGGACCGGCTGGCCAGCAATTATGTCTTTCTCTGGGTGCCTGGTGAGAAGCTGAAGCATTCATTTAATAGCGATCAGTTATTTAAAAGTCTGGGCCGGGAACTCAGACAATATCATTGCCCTGACAGCAGGGTCCTGGAGATACTTGCTGAGCTTGGTATAGATTATCAGAAGAAAGATTTTAGCTATCAATTTGGTCAGCCCTTTGTAGATTTTAATGATGCAGTAAAATTCTTTTCCAATCATTATCATATTGAAGATGAAGGGGAGAAAGCAATCTTAGAGGAATTTTTAAAAGAAGAGTTGCAGGAGAAAGCAGGCCAGCTCTGGGCAGAAAATATTAAAAAAAGTAGTTTGATTTACTGGAAACCAGTAAGAAAGCAGGGTGATAAATAATGCTTCAGGTAAATAACATAAATTTTAGTTATGATAGGGAACCGGTATTAAAAAATGTCAGTTTAGAAGCCAGTCAGGGTGAGATAACCTGTCTTTTGGGAGCCAATGGTTCTGGCAAAACGACTATTTTGAAATGTATGAACAGACTTTTAGAGCCAGATCAGGGCCAGATTTCAATAGACGGCCAGCCGTTAAAATCACTATCAAGAAAAGAGGTTGCCAGAAATTTAAGCAGGGTTCCCCAGGAACACAGGGCAGTTTTTTCTTATTCCAGTAGAGATGTAGTGGCTATGGGGATTACCCCTTATTTAACCAGTGGAGCTCAGCCAGATGAGACTGTCTATCAGAAAGCTGATAAAATTCTTAAGAAATTAAATATTGGCCAGCTGGCTGATAGAAGCTATAACTGCATCAGTGGAGGTGAGCGTCAGTTAGTTTTGATTGCCAGGGCCTTAATGCAGGATACTAGATATCTGCTATTAGATGAGCCGACTTCTCATTTAGATTTTAAAAACCAACATCTGCTGATGGCTAAAATGCGAGAGCTGGTCAGTGAAGGCAAAGGGGTTATTACAGCTCTCCATGATCCTAACCTGGCCTTAAAATACTGCGACAGGATTGCAATTATTTTAGACGGTAGAGTTTTAACTCAGGGCCCTGCAGAAAAGACAATGACAGCAGATAATTTAGGCAGAGCCTATAATATTCCAATCCAGATAGATCTAAATGGTAGAGGTGTAGAGATTGCTTGATAAAATTAGTAAGTCCTCTAAATCCAATATTTTCATTACAGGCCGAAAGAGGTCAGGCAAAACATCCCTGATAGTCAACTATATTAAAAAATATAAAATCAACAATCTGTCCGGTTTTATGGTTGCCAGGAAACTACAAGAAAACCAACCAGTATCATTTTATCTGGTTTCTCCGGCTGAATATTTAGATCCAGAAAAAGCTCTTTCACTTAAAAGGGATAACTGCTTTGCATCAAGGGAAGGGCCGGCAACTTATCGCTGGCAGATTTATCCTGATGTATTTAACAAATTAGGCGTTAAGCTTCTTAAAACCGGCAACAAAGACTCTCTGGTGATAATGGATGAATTAGGCCGTTTTGAAAGTAACTCCTGGGAGTTTCAGACCCAGGTATTTAAAACTCTGTTATCAGAGAGGCAGGTTCTAGGGGTGCTTAAAGCTGAAAGCAATCCTTTCCTCGATAAAATAAGAATTAGAACAGATGTTGAAATTTTTAAGTTAGGTTCAGAATTTAATTAACAGCCAGGCCGGTCAAATTTTCTAGACTTATTACAATAATTAGGCTTCTTTAAAATCATCTAGAGCAGTCTCCAGTTCAATCTTTAACTGGCTATACATTTTCATTAACTCATAACCTCGGGCAGTTAATTCTGAACCGCCACCATCTTTGCCGCCAACCTTTTTTTCGATAACCTCTGCTTCAATCCGTTCTTCAATCTTTTTGATCTTGCCCCAGGCAGTCCGGTAAGACATATTCATCTCCCGGGCAGCCTGACTTAAAGAACCGGAACTTTCAACCTCGGTTAAAAGCCGGTAGAGACCAGGCCCGACAATCTGCTCGCCCTGGTCATTTTCAAGCCAGCAGCGGAAATTAGCTTTCACGATAAACCCTCCAGTTAAATTAATAAATTAGTTCGCCATCTAAAAACTTTTCAGTCAGGTTTCTCTCTGGATTATTAAAAAACTTGGCCTTTTTAGCTACCTCAATCATCTCACCTTCATAAATCAGACCAACCCTGTCAGCCAGACGTTTGGCCTGCATTATATTATGGGTTACCATTATGATGGTCTTGTCTGGTTTTTTAATATACCTTTCAATCATCTTTTCGATTATACTGATATTAGAAGGGTCGAGATTGGAAGTTGGCTCATCCAGCAATAAGACATCAGGCTCAAAGACAACAGCTCTGGCCATGGCAACTCGCTGGGCCTCTCCGCCGGAAAGTTTGTCAGCTCTCTGGTCTTTAATCGCCAGGAGACCTAGATACTGCAGAAGCTCTTCAATCTCTAACTTTCTGGTCTCCGTGATCTTAATCCCTCTGATCTTTAAAGGAAAGATTACATTCTTCCAGACAGACTGCTTGAGCAGGGCAGACTGCTGGAGAACTGTTGTAATTGAGCGTCTCTGTTTGAGATCTGGCAGACTACCATCATAATAGCCATCTCCATTATACTTAATCCTGCCTGAACTTGGCTTTTCCAGGAAATTAAGGAGTCTGAGCAATGTGCTTTTACCGGCTCCACTGGGACCAACCAGGCCAAAGATTTCACCGGTCTTAAATTCCAGTTCCTTGATATTTAAGATCTGTTTCCCATCATATATTTTACTTATTCCTTCTAATTTATAGGTAATAGACATAGGCTTAACTCCGCTCCTTCTCCTGTAAATTCAGCATAAAGATATTAATTATAAAGGTTATTACCAGGAGGATTAGCCCCAGGGCAATTGCCAGACCGAATCTGCCCTGCCTGGTCTCCAGCATAATGGCCGTTGTTAAAACCCTGGTCTTACCCTGGATATTACCGCCAACAAGCATAACAGCCCCAACTTCTGAGATAACGGCACCAAAGCCGGCAATAATCGCAATTAGAGCTCCTAGCCGGGCCTCTTTTATAATAGTCCAGATCATTTGAACTCTGGTAACACCAAGAGATCTCAGCTGGAGCAGGAGATTTTTATCTACACCAATAACAGCAGTCATGATAAAGCCTGCCACCAGAGGCAATGCTATTACTGTCTGGGCGACCACTATTGCCCTGGTGGTAAATAACCAGTTTAAGTTTCCCAGGGGGCCGGCATTAGAAAATATTATAAAGACGAAGAGACCAACAACGACAGGCGGAAAGCCCATTCCGGTATAAAGAAAAGCAGTAATTATCTTTTTGCCTGGGAAATTAGCCAGCCCGAGGACAGTTCCCAGGGGCAGGCCGATTAAAACAGAAAAAACCAGAGCTGTCCCGCTTACCCTGAGCGAGACAGCAATGATCTTTAGGACTTCTCTATCTAGATTGATTAATAAACTAAAAGCTTCCTGAAAGCCTTCAATGAGTACATTCATTTATATCACCTGTATAAGCTTATATTATTTATCATCTTATAATTTATCCTGTAAAAGCTTTATTTTGCATCAGGGAAGAATAGTGGCTGATCAAATTTATCTACTCCAAATTCTCCAATTCTCTCCTGGATATCATCTCTAACCATAAAGTCAACAAGTTTTTGAGCGGCCTGATAATTAATAGAATCAAATTTCTCTGGATTTAAGGGGATTATACCATAAGGATTATTCAGGGCTTCATTGCCTTCATATAAGATTTTCAAATTGGCGCTTTTTTCAGCCATTTTGAGAAAGGTTCCCCGGTCAGTTAAGGCATAGCCTGCCATCTCATTGGCAGTAATTAAAGTAGTTCCCATCCCCTGCCCTAATGAATAATACCAGTCAGCATCCTGGACATCATCTATTCCTGCCATTTTCCAGAGCTCCATTTCCTTAACATGGGTTCCAGAATTATCACCTCTGGATAGAAATCTGAGGCTACCATTATTGCCAGCTTCATAGAGCTTTTCCATAGCTGGAGCTATATCCTGGTCTTCTTCGGCTAAATCACTAAGCCCGGCAGGGTCTTCAGGAGGGCCGACAATTACAAAATTATTATACATAATATATGTTCTTTTTGTTCCATAATCTTCTTCTATAAACTCTTTTTCTAAGTCAGGGGCATGGACCATTAAGATATCGGCATCGCCTCTCCGGCCTATCTCTAAAGCCTGGCCAGTTCCAACGGCAACAACATCAACTTCGATGCCTGTTTCTTCGGTAAAGACTGGCAGCAGTTCATCTAATAAGC
>JBNJEB010000082.1:0-6893 GCA_051745425.1 Bacillota bacterium | reverse complement strand
AATAATAATTGATGGTAATATTATATCATATTATAATAAATTTAACAAACAATAGTTCACAATTTAATGAAAAAAGGCTTGAAGATGAACCTGCGTTCTGATATAATTGAACATAAGTACTAAACAAAAGTTCGTATTCGTAATAGAGGGGGATACTATAATGAAAAATCATAATAACCTATTGCTGATTTTAGTTTTACTAATCATGTTGTCAATGACTATTATTTATTTTAGTCCATCAATTTTATCTGGAGCTAAAACCTTAAATGATAACTCTAATACTTTGACCAACCAGACAAAAAACATTGAGTTAGAAGAAGTAATTGTAAAAAACGGTGATACACTCTGGGATTTAGCCAGACAATATTATGATTCAAAAACCGATTTAAGAAAAGTTATTCATGAAATCAAAGATATTAATGATTTGACAAATAGTAATTTGAAACCAGGACAGAAAATCAAAATACCATTAGGATAATAGGATGATAATGAATGATCTTTCTTAATCTCTCAATAAGTTTTTATAAGTAAATTTATATTAAAAATAATAAACCTTCGCAAAATACTTATTTTGCGAAGGTTTAGATATTCTAACTAAATTTTTGCTATTTAAACTAATTTATAATTATATTAAGTCACTGTATTAATAACTATATCGTTTAAATCTTCTAATAAAGCTTTTGATTCTTTTAACATTTGATTTGCTTCTTTTTCAGTAGTATCAACAAATTTCTCGTCTTTTATTGCTTCAGTATTTATTATTATATTGTAATAACCACCTTGTAATGCAGAAAAAGCCATATAGCCTGCAACCCCTGCATCTGTAACTGCATTTTTATTGCCATGTCTGGCAACCTTAATAGAAACCTCAATTAATTTATAAGCTAATTTCATGGTATCAAGAGGTGTTAAACTCGCTTCTTTAAGTCCGGCTTGAATTGCTTCTTTTCTTTTTTCTTTTTCTAAATCTGTTTCTTTTGGCATCTTAAAAGCTTTCATGACTTTATTAAAACTATCGCTGTCTTTATCCATCAAATGAAAAGCATCCTTAACATCTTTATTCAGATCAGATTTAAAAGAATCTAATTCATTATTGTCTTTTGTTAAAACTATTACCATTTTTAATAAGGAAGAACTTAATGCTGCAGATAAAGCAGCTACACTACCTCCTCCAGGAGTTGGTTTATTAGAAGCAACTTCTTCTGAAAATTCTTTTAAAGATAAATTTGCAAAAGCCATTATTTATCACCTTTCATCATATTATTTTTTTCGTAATATAGATCATCTTTTTTATGAACTACAGAACCTCTTTTAATTACTGTATCTACAATATTACCACCAATATTATAAATTAAATGTTCATAAGAGGGAGCATCTAATATTATTAAATCAGCAAACTTTCCAGGCTCTAAACTACCAATCAACTCATCTCTATCTAATGCCTTTGCGGCATTAATAGTTACAGCTTTAATAATTTCTTTTAAGTTCATTTTTAGTTTGATAGCTGATAAAGATAATAATAAAGGTATTGAGTAAGAATGTGAGCTACCTGGATTAAAATCAGTGGAAACAACAACATCTAAACCATTCTGTAACATCTTTCTTGCAGGAGCATATTTTTCTTGAAGGCTAAATGCTGTAATAGGCAATATTACTGGAATTACATTGTTTTCAGCCATTCTGGTAATCCCTTCATCAGATACTTTTAATAAATGTTCTGCTGAAACAGCATTAATATCAGCTGCTAGTTCTGCTCCTCCTACATAGGCTATCTCATCAACATGTAATTTTGGCTTTAATCCAAAAGTTTTTGCTTTATTTAATATTTTTTTCGTCTGTTCGATAGTAAAGATACCCTTATCACAGAAAACATCACAAAATGACACATCGTCTCTTTCTGCAATTACTGGCAGCATCTCTTCAATTACATAATTAACATATCCTTCTTTATTATCTTTAAACTCTCTACTAACTGAATGTGCTCCCATAAAGGTCTGAATGACATCTATTGGATGATTGCTATTTAAAGCCCTCATTACATCTAATTGTTTTAATTCTGTCTCAATATTTAAGCCATAACCACTTTTTCCTTCAATAGTAGTTACACCCTGTTGCAAATAATTATCCAATCTTTTTTTACCTGCTGCTAAAAGGTTCTCAAAACTAGATTCTCTAGTAGCATCAACAGTATTAACAATACCTCCGCCTTTTTCCATTATTTCAGAATAAGATTGGCCCTCTAATCTCCATAAATATTCTTCAGATCTATAACCTCCAAAAATAAAATGAGTATGGGAATCTATTATCCCAGGTAATACAGGTGCTCCTTTAGCGTCTATTGAGTTATGTTTCGAGAGATTATAATTATTTTTGATAGTGATATTTTTATCAATATCTTTAATGGTGCCATTATTTTTATCTATTACTATAGCTGCATCTTTAACAATCCAGGGATTACTTGAAGTAATTAACTCACCAATATTATAAACAATACTATATTGATTACTTGAACTATTCATTAGAGATCTTCCAGAAGTCTATTTTCTATTATCTGATCAAGTTCAAAATCATCTAGTTTTAAATAATATTCAGCAACATCAAATAAAGCTTCTGATGGCAACAATCCAATTAACTCACTTCCAATGACATTAACTCCAAATCTTTCAGCTTCAAATTTAACCATTTCCATTACCTGATATAAAGATGTCCCTTTAAAATTAGTCATATTCATAGATACCTGAGCAATCCCTTTATCTTTTAAATCAATGCCAATTGCCTTACAGTATCTTAATCCTCCACCTGAATGTCTAATCTTTCTAGCTATTTTATCGGCTATCTCTTTTTTGTCAGTATCCAGGTTTATATTAAAAGCAACTAACGGCATTCTGGCACCAACTGCAGTAGCTCCAGCAGTTGAATGAATTTCTGATGGACCATAATCAGGCTTCCACTCTGATTCTTTAATTTTTTCTTTCATTCCTTCATATTGGCCTTTTCTGATTTTAGCTAAATTTCGTCTTTTTTCATTTTTAGCTGATTCCTCGTACATGAAAATAGGAAGATTAAAATCATCAGATAATTTTTGAGCTACACTATCAGCTAATTCTTTAGTCTCTTCCATCTCAATATTCTTAACCGGGGTAAAGGGAATTACATCAACAGCCCCCATTCTTGGATGTTCACCTTCATGTTTTTCCATATTAATTTCATCAATTGCAATTTTTGTTGAATCATAAATAGCTTTTTCAACTGCTTCTGGTGTTCCGATTGCAGTTACAACCAACCGATTATGATCTTTGTCTGCTGAAGCATCCAATAATTTAACCCCATCAGTTTCTTGAAAAGGTTTAACTATTGCATCAATCTTATCCTGATCTCTACCTTCACTAAAATTTGGTACTGTTTCAACTAATTTTTTCACTTTATCCCCTCCAAATTATAGTTTATCCATTTAATATTATAACTTTTCATACAAAAAGCTTCAATTGATTACATTAAAGTGATATAGTAAAAAATATTAAGCATTAAGTACCCATTAAGTAGTCAGCTGCTTTTATCATATTTTCTTTTGTTGCTACTAAAAATACTTGATTACCGGCATGGATCTTTCTATTTCCTCTTGGAATAATTAACTGATCATCATCAGTATCATAAATCCCTGCAATAACGCAGTCATCTGGAAATTTACTATTGTTCACTATATCAGCAATAGATTGTCCATCAGATCTTGCATCTTCTGGAATGGTAATAATAGATACTTCAGCTTTTCCATCACCTAATGAAGCAACCTTTCTAATTCTAGGTTCTTCTATATCTACTACAAATCTTTCAGCTAAAAGATTCATAACTGCTCCAATATTTGTAGCTCCAGCAAGTCTATATGCATTTTCATATTCTGGATCTCTCATTCTAACTAAAATTTTATCGACACCAAAGTTTTTAGCCAGGATAGTAAATGCTAAATTGTCAACATCATTTCTCATTACAGATACTGCAACATCACATTTCTCTATGCCTGCATCTTTTAATACATTAATTTTAGTTGCATTTCCATGAACACTGACTGCTCCAAATTGACTGTATATTCTTTCGCATACCTCTTTTTCTAAATCAATAACAACAATATCATGTTTATCCACTAGTTTTTTTACAAGACTTCTTCCAACAATACCTCCACCTGCAATTAAAATGTATATATTAAACACCTCTTTTCAAAAATTATTTATTCCAGATATCTTTATTAAATAATGCAATAACCGGTATGATTTCTAGTCTACCTGCTAACATACCTATTATATAAGTAACTTTAATTATTGGATTCAAATCAGCCATTTCAGTTACAGATATATATGATGGCCCTATATTATTTACTGCAGAAAACATCCCTGAAATAGACTCTAAAGCTGTATGGTCTGAAAGAAATGATGTAATTAAACCACCAATTAATAAAAAAGACAACCATGCAAAGAAAATACCTGCAATTCTATATATTTCTGATTTCTCTATTATTGAATTATTTATTACAATAGGTTTAACAGCTCTTCTTGGATAACCTAATGTCTTTATTTCTCTTGTAAATAGTTCTTTTAATATTAATAATCTATAAACTTTTATTCCACCAGCCGTTGAACCAACTGATCCACCAATTAGCATAAGAAATAAAAATAACTGTCGGGCAAAAGCAGTAAAATAGGGTGCTGCAATATCTTTTGTTCCATAACCAGTTGTAGTCAAAATAGCAACAACCTGAAATAAAACTTTCCTGAAATTTTCTTCAATACTTCTAAAATTAAAATCAATATAGTTTATAAAAAATACAGATAATAAAATTAGAATTGTTGTAAAAACTATTATCTTAAAATATAGTTTTAACTCTCTATCATTAAATACATCACTAAATTCTAAATTTTTTAACTTAAAAAATATTAAGAAATTCACACCACCAAAGAACATAAAAATTATAAAAGCATATTCAATTAAAATATAATTACTATATCCTGCAGTTCTAAAGTAATCTATGCTTGCATCATAATTTGAGAATCCACCGGTTGATAAGGTTGTAAAGGCATGGGTGAGAGAATCATAAAAGCTTAAACCCAAAATTAAAAGAATTACAGTCAATAGGACTGTTAAAACTATATATATAGACCATAATATTTTAATTGTTTTAAATATATTTGGGACTGGCCTGGAATTAACAGCTTTATGAGATTCTGCAGTAAATAGATGCCAGATTCCACTTCCTAATCTAAAAGTTACTAATAAGAAAAATGTTAAAATTCCTAAACCACCAAGCCACTGAATTAATGCTCTTAGAAACAAAATAGAAGCAGGATAATTACTAATTCCAGTTAACATTGTTATTCCTGTTGTTGTAAATCCACTCATAGCTTCAAAATAAGCATCAACATATGGTATTTTAAATATAAAATAAAATGGTATTGAAACAATAAAAGATCCAATTATCCAACCTAAACTACATAAAAGCATGCCAGTGGCTATATTTATTTCTCCCTTAACTTTATTTAACCGATATAATGCTAAGCCAATTATCATAAAAATAAATATTGTTAACAAATATATTATTATGATATCAAAACTTTCATTGTTAAACGCAGAAATTAACAAGGGTAAAATTAAAATAACTGAAATAATAAATATCAAAGAACCAATATAATGTAAAATTTGATTTTGTTTTTTTAGCATATAATTACTCCTAGATTAAATATAGGATGGCATTAAGCCATCCTATTAGAATTAATTTATAATTATTTGATTTAAACCTCTTTTAGGAACATGATGAACCTGTTCTTTATCTCGCCAATATTTTATGTTATCCTCAGCATCCATTTCTTCTAAAACTACTTCTTCAACTGGTTTACCTAATGAAATTACATATAATATTTCAAACTTATTGGGTATCTCCAGATTTTCTCTTAGTTTCTCTTTATTAATTGCTGCAAATATACAGCCACCTAATTCTTTTTCCCTGGCTCCTAATAAAATTGTTTGAGCCGCTATTCCAGGGTCACAGAAATAATTCTTTGAAATTGTTTTATCTCCAAGAATAACAATATAACCTGAAGGTCTTTCTCCTTTTTTGGGTTCATCCCAGTCTTCTATATAACCAGCCCAACTTAAAGTTTCAAAAATTTTATCATTAGTTTCTTTATCATGTGATAAATAATATTTCAAAGGTTGCCGATTAGCTGCAGAGGCTGTCTTTCTTGCTAAATCAACAAAATATTCCAGTTCTTCCCTTGTTAAATCATACTCTTCATCATATCGACGATAAGAACGATTGCTTTTGACTAATTCTTCAAAACTCATAATAATTCCCCCTATATTTTAATTTTTGTAGGCTGAAATAATTTCACCATAATATTGAAAATGAAAATCTTCATCTGCATAAAAACTATTTTTTATATCTTTACCTAGTTCATTTTTGATAATCCTGTCTTTATATAATATTCTGCACGAATAATGATAAGTAGCCCTTTCAATAAATGGAGAATTAACATCTGGTGACTCAATAATATTTAAATCTAATTCAGAAAATTTATCAACATTTCTTCCAGATTTACTTCCACAATAAGCAAGTTCTTTATTCATGTCAAACTCATAAGGCACTGAAACAGTAAAGTTATCAGCTTTATTTATAAGTTCATATGTATACCTTGATGGCCTGACTAAAACCTGGAAAATAGGCTTATTCCAGATGTATCCAATCATTCCCCAGCCAATTGTCATAGTATTGAGCTTATCTTTAAATCTGACTGTTAAAAATGCTCCATCCTGTAACTGTTTATTAACTAGATCTAAATCAGTAAGATACTCAATAGAATTCATAATATTATCACTCTCCTGCATTATTAATCATAGCATATTTTACT
>JBNJEB010000081.1:0-6962 GCA_051745425.1 Bacillota bacterium | reverse complement strand
TTGTTCCTATAAATTATTTAAGATATTTTTCATAAAGATAAGGTGAGAAATACAATTTATCATCGGTTGTTATACTCAACTTTTACATTATGATTTATCAATATTTTCAATTGCAACTGCTAGACTGGCATAATCCCCTATTTCTTCACCCAACTGAGCTGGAACAATCCGGCATTTTTCTCTGGTTTGTATTAGGGTCTCTTTTTCAATAGACCTTCTTGCGGCTGGTTCAATATACTCCCGGCAGCGAACATAAATTCCGCCCAGAATAATTATTTCCGGATTTAAAGTATCAATCAGTATACTCAACCCTTTACCAAGATAAGTCCCTGACTCAACCAAAATTTCCCGAGCAAGATGGTTTCCTTCTGCTGCAGCATTACCAACATCTTTAGCTGTTATAAATCGTCTTTTTTTACCAAAAGCTTGAGCTAAATTGTGGTTTTTTAAATAAATTTGCGCTAAATTTGCTATTCCGGAGCCGCTGCAGTAACCTTCAAATGAACCCTGCTTATTATATCCAATGGGGCCCTTTTTGGTTAATCGAATATGCCCCACTTCTCCTGCCAAACCACCGGTGCCTCTATATAGTCTACCATCCAGTATTAATCCTGCTCCTAGACCGGTACCAAAAGTAAGAAATATTAAATTATTATACCCCCGTCCTGCACCCTGTTTCCATTCTGCCAGAGCAGAGGAATTGGCATCATTTTCAAGAAAACTTTTAACTCCAAATTCCTGAGAAATAATGTCTGTGATTGGTATTCTGTCCCACCCCGGTAGATTTGGAGGGGATAAAATTAATCCCCTTTTTTGATCAAGAGGTCCTCCACAGCTAATACCTATAGCCTCAATATCATTTTTTTCAATATTTTCCCTTTTATATAAAGAATATATACTCTCTTTTATACGGTCAATCGTATAATCACTGCCCTTTTCTACTTCAGTGACAAAATTAATTCCAACAATCTTTTTACCGGTAGTGTCACCAAGGACTACTCCACTATTTGTACCTCCAATATCTACACCTATTACATACATATATTACACTCACCTGCCATTATAATAACTTCTATACGAATACATTTTAATATCTGCATTTACTAGCTTCATCTGCATAAACTTCAAGAAGGTTCAGTTCAGCATCGAAAAAATGATCTGAAGGAGCCATTATATAACCACCATTTTTGCCAGCTCGTTCAAAACAATTTTTGACAGCATCTCTTGTCTCTTCTGGACTGCAATTATTAAAATAGTTATACTGATCAAATCCACCTATCATACAGACCTTATCGCCAATTCTTTCCTTTGCTTCAGCTAAATTTTTCACATCTCCACCCATATTTGGGGGAGTAAAAGTTTCCATTGCATCAGGCTTCATAGCTGCTATATCTTCCAATATGGGCATCATCCCACCACAGGTATGATAAACAATCTTTTGGCCAACCTGATGAGCAGCCTCTATTAACTCACTATCATAAGGGGCGACAAATCTATTAAATATATCCGGAGAAATTATTGTAGTAGAGGCATGTCCTCCACCCAATTCCAGAAGATCATAGTTTGCTCCATCCATTGATTTTATAAAATCTATCTTTCTCTTTTGAAGAATAGAAAGAAGTTCATGTACCCAGGCCGGATCTTCAAAAGTAGCCATAATTAATTCTTCAATTCCCACCAAACAGGCTGCATCCTGCCAACAACCCGGTTGGCCGAAAACATCAAAAGTGGGTATGTGTCCACGTACTATACCTCTATCTTTAAACTCTTGCGCAGCTCGGTTTACTTCTTCATTATCACACACTGGATGAGTCATATATTTACCAAGTAATTCTATATCCTCTTTCTCTTTAATTAAATATTCTGTAACCATTGATGATGCTTCATCAGTCTTTATTGTCATAGTCAGGGTATCCTCAGGAGTAATAAAACTATATCGCTTTACATCAAATTTGGGGTCTTTTAACTCTTCCCATTCAATCTTCCACTCATCGGAAACAATTCGTTTCTGTTCGATAAAACCAGGTTCTCCTTGTTGAGGATCAATATAATCCCGGTTATTATCGTTTGCTTTAAGGGGAATCACCCATTTAATAGGATCTAAACCAAACCTATCAAAAAATTTTTGATAATCCATACCATCTAAATATTTATCTAAAAAATAGGGCAGTACATGATGAGTAGTTGCCGGGAGTCGATCTGGAACACCTCCCTCCAGTGCTGTCAATAATCTCTCTCTGGAATTCATAATTATTTTCCCGCCTCCTTTTGGAACTATTAATCTAATGTCTTTTAATAATAACCATATTCTTCTACCAATTCACTTACTTTTTCAACTCGAGCCCGAATTCCATTTGGTGGTACCTGATCAGCTACCCCCAAAACATAACAAGGTTTCCGTCTCATAAATTTTATTGTCTTAATAGTCAGATCTATAAATTCTTTCTCATCTACTAGGGGGGTAAAATATATGCCTGGAATTCCACCCCAAAAAATAGTTGTGTCCGGTATTTTCTCACCTATAGTTTCTAGGGTTAAATCTCCCACTGGATGAGGAGTTAATGCTTCCATGACAGAAAAACCAGCCTGACCGACTTCTGAAATCAAACCATTTAAGGTACCATCCATATGGATAAATGAATATTTACCTAGTTCTCTTATTTTTCTCGTCCAGTATTCCTGATAGTCCTTCATATAAAGCTTAAAAAACCTCTTACCCACAACTTCGGAAGAAAGATTTTCAGGGATCATCAAACATTCTGCCGGAGAATTAAGGGCAATCTCTGCTGCTTCATCAGTTTTCTTTCTAAAGACCTGCAGAAACTCTTCAAATTCTTCTTTGTGATCTACCCACAAATCTACTATATTTTCAATTCCTGCCAATAAGGTTACCAACTGCATAAAAGGACTTTTTGGTAAATAACATAAAACCACTCCATTATTAGCAACTAATTGATATCTCTTTTTAGCTTCCTTATAATCCGGTTTATACTTCATATGTTCAAGCCAGTACTTAAACACCCTTATATCTTTAATTGTTTTTATGAAGTACTCTCTGGGTGCTTCACACCAGGAATCACCAAGCCAAATCCATTCTTCTTTTATCTCCCCTACAGGTGTGCTGATCTTTCTTTCTCTTATGTTATCATTCTCAACAATTTCTACAGATATATTATCATCATATACAGGATAATATGGTTCATATCCTTGCAAATAAAAGCCGACATTAAGCTCTTCATGAAATTTATAGAACTCATCTTCCAGACTATAATCACGGTTTACCAAATTATTATCCAGAGAAAGACCCCAATAACTTAAATCTCCAAACCAGGGTACTCTATCA
Source organism: Bacillota bacterium (assembly GCA_051745425.1). Classification (GTDB taxonomy): domain Bacteria; phylum Bacillota; class Halanaerobiia; order Halanaerobiales; family Halarsenatibacteraceae; genus Halonatronomonas. Next base: position 3,619 of record JBNJEB010000081.1, on the reverse strand, counting down.
GGCTTATCACCCTGAAGAATAGTTAATATTCTTGTCCTGTTATCCATTATATAACCTCACCATACTATTATTTTTGAATTCATATTCAGCTTGTTTGCAATATTCTGTCTCTAAAGTAGTTTCTAGTTCTATTGATTAAAATAGCAAAAATAACCAATAAACCATATATTACTCTACGTAAATTAGGGTCTACATTAAACATTGATAACCCAGCTTCAATTAGAGCTAAAAAGATTATACCAGCCAAAACATTAATCATCGATCCACGGCCACCCTGGAGTTCTACACCACCAATAATTGCTCCTGCAAAAGCCATAAATATTGCACCATCAGCCATACTAGGTGGTACTGAATTCATAAAACCAGTATAAAATAATGCAGCTAAACCGGTAAAACCACCAGCCAGAGCAAAAGTGAAAAATTTTACTCGTGCCGGGTCTACACCCATCATTTTGGCTGATTTATCATTTCCACCCACTCCATAAATATGAAGTCCAAAAGATGTAAATTTTAAAATATAGGCCACCAAGAAAATAAATCCTACAAAAACTATAATTGCTTGTGCAGTATTTCCTCCAAATGACATATATAAATCAGGAAAACCCCTGTAAATAGGATAGGATTGTAATAAAAGTGTACCTCCTTCGTAGCACATATAGGCTCCCAGAGTAACCAGGAACGGATTCAAATCAAGATAACCTACAAAAAAACCATTAATACCTCCCGCAATTAAACCGAGAACAACCGGAATAAAGATTGCAATGAAAGGTGAAATACCAGGTGACCATTTTGTGATTATAAGTGCACTCAGCATTGCAACAAAACCGGTCATCTGAGCTAGTGAAAGGTCAAGTCCACCGAGCAATAAACACAAGGATACCCCAATTACTATAAATCCCAGAGGCACTGTTGAATAAATCATAAATGATATGGTACTTAATTGCAACATTCCTGCTGGCCTTAAAATAGCAAATATTATATAGAAAAAAATAATCAAAAACCAAGATAAATTATTAACAAAAAATAGCTGTAGTTTTTGTTTATCCAGCATTACGTTTATCACCTTCTTTTTCAACTTCAGACATTAAGTCCTCTATTTTATCTCTGCTTGTTTCACTTTTTTTAACATCTTCAACCTTTCGACCATGGGATAATACTACTATTCTATCAACTACGGAATAGACATGTGCCATATTATGAGATATTAATATTACACTGATTCCTTCATTCTTTAAATGTTCAATGAATGACAGCACTTTTTTGGCTGCTTCCACTGATAGTGCTGTTGTAGGTTCATCCAAAATTACAAGTTTTGCTTCAAAATGCATAGCCCTAGCAATTGCAACTCCCTGCCGTTCACCACCTGAACAAAAGCGAACTTCATGATCAAGTGAAGGCACAGACATCCCCAATTTCTTAAGTAAAGGTCCTACTATATCTTTCATTGTTTTGTAATCTAGGCATTTAATTGGACCCACCAAACATCTTTTAGGTTCCCGTCCCATAAAAACATTCTGCACTATGCTCAATTGATTAAACACAGCCTGTTCCTGATAAACAGCTTCAATTCCTAGTTTCCTTGCGTCCTTAATTGAGTTAATTTGAACTTCTTCTCCCTGCCAGTAAATTTTACCTGATGTTTTTGGATTTATTCCAACTAAAGCCTTAATCAAAGTTGATTTTCCAGCACCATTATTACCCAATAATCCAATGATCTCTCCGGAATAAACTTCTAAGTCTACACCTTTAACCGCATGTATACTACCAAATTTTTTATGAATATTTTCCATCTTTACGAGAGGTGTTTCTCCCATTTTATCTGCCTCCAGTATTTATACTAACCAGGGGGGATAACCCCTGGTTAGTAGTTAGTGTTTTTAAACTAATCTAGCCATTTTTTAGCTGTATTTCCCCAAATAGTCGGGTCATGCATATTTTCCGGAGTTACAAGCATACCCTGAACTTTTAACCATTTATGTCCATAATTTTCTTCCACTGTGGCCGGAGCCCAAACTTGAGTCTCCCAAGGGGTAACTCCATCATGAGTACCTCCTGTAATTTTAAGATCATCTTCTGTAATAGTTTCTCCAACTTCAGGTAAAGCATCTACTCCCTCTTCAATAATTAAAGTAAGAAAATGCATGGCTAAAGGTCCATAGAAGAGATTTGGTTGAACTAAGCCTCTATCAACAAAACCTTCATCCATTGAATCTATATAATCTGGAGAAGCCCCTATAGAAGCTATAAACACATGGTCTTCTTCACCCCTTGGTACAAGCATATCAGCTCTATCAAGAGCCTGCATGCCACCACGAGCATTTAAGGTGTTCTGAGAAACTATAGCAACTGGTCTACCGTATTCCTGAATAGCATTAAAGGCATTTCTCTGAGCTATTGAAGCATCAGATTTTGTATAATACTCAACAAATTCAATGTCTTCATACTTAGTAAATACTTCTTTATAACCTTCTGCTCTTTCTCTATCGGAATCATTAGCAGAATCTCCCTGCAAACTGATTACAACTCCCTCAGCATTACCATAAGTTTCTTCAAGATATTCGATTACTGATTCAGCCAGCATGGTTGCAGCTTCTTTAGCTCCAAATCTTATGTTAATGGCTACTGCTTCACTATTTACATCTGTATTATAAGTAACTGTTGGTACTCCATTTTCTTCACAGTATTCAGCAATATCAGCTGTAGCCTGAGCATCAACTGGAGACCAGAGGATACCATCGGCACCATTTTCTACAAAATATCTCAATTGTTTTATCTGAGATTCAACGCTAAAATCAGCATTCTGAGTCATAACTTCCCAGCCCTGTTCTTCTGCATAATAGTGGATGGCCTGATCTGTAACTTTCATCCACTCATCACCCATATAAAGTGAATCATGTCCAAATAAATATTCAGCTAATCCAGCAGGTGATAATAGAATTACCAGTACTAGACTCAATAATAAAGCTCTCGTAATTACCTTTTTAATATTCATCTTTTCCCCCTCTTTTTTTGAAATTCACTTTTTTTGCTTATTAATATCTTTTTTTATTAAGATATCCCCTCCCCTATTTATAGAAATTTTTGTTAAACTTGTTAATAATAAAAACCAAATTAATGAACATTATCCCAAGATTTATATACCTGCCATACATTATCAGGTTTAGCTCCTGGTCCAAACTCACATTGCCCAATTACCCCACCGCTCTGATATAGGTGTCGATATACTCTTTTAACGGCTTCATCAATTTCTTTCTGGCTGGCTGAAGGTAGTAAATGCTGGCGGTCAATTTCTCCCCAAAAGGTAATTTTACCACCATATTGCTTACCTATTTCTTCTATATTCATACAGAACAACTGTGAATTGAGAGCATCAAGACCCAATTCAATTAAATCCGGAATAATATCAGTTATATGACCATCAGAATGCATAAAGGCATATTTATTATGTTTATGAGCAAGTTCAATATATTCTTTGTAAAGTGGTTTAAAAATATTTTTCCACTCCCGGGGATTTACTAATAAAGTATTCTGTGCCCCCCAATCATCCATAAGAAATATCCCATCTATATCAGTCTGACACCAAGCTTTAATCTCTTTTAAGTAAAATTCATGTATTTCT
>JBNJEB010000080.1:0-7000 GCA_051745425.1 Bacillota bacterium | reverse complement strand
TATCTTATCTTATTTTAATATCTGGAGGAGATCAACATGAAAATAAAAGAATTAGATGGTAAAGCCTTTTTTAAGGCTTTTGAAAATGGAGCAAAACTAGTTGAAAAAAATAAAAAACATTTAAATGACATTAATTTCTTCCCGGTTCCTGATAGCGATACTGGTAATAACATGTCTATAACCCTTACTTCTGTTGCAATTAAAGTAGAACCTGAACAATCTATCTATAAAACAATTGAGGCTATCTCAGACCATTCTATCCAGTCAGCCAGAGGCAATTCCGGCCTGATCCTGGCCCAATTTTTCAGTGGCCTCTATAAAAAAATGGTCAACAAAGCTACTCTAAATACCATGGACTTTGCTAAAAATGTTAAAAAATCAATCCCCTATTTGTATGAAAATGTTGACGACCCTCATGAAGGCACAATGATCACAGTAATTAAAGACTGGGCTGAAAAGTTACCAGAGCTGGCAGAAAATATAGATGACTTTGTCCTTCTTTTTGAAGAATCCTTAAATATTGCCAAAGAATCCCTTGAAGAAACAAAGCATATCCTGGAAGTTCACAGGAAGAAAAATTCAGTAGATGCCGGAGCCCAGGGCTTTATATATTTCCTTGAGGGTATAATCTATTACTGGAAAAATTCAGAGCCATTCAAAGAAGATCTCAAGTCTGAAACTGAACTAAACGCAGAGGAGATAGCAGATATCGATAATAATCTAGATAAGCTTAATCAAGAAGATCTTAAATATAGATATTGTACTGAAATATTATTACAGACCGATCTAAAAAATAGCATTATAAAATCACTGCTCAATGATAAAGGAGATTCTTTAATAGTTGCCAGCAGTAAGAATAATACCAGGGTCCATATCCACACTAATGACCCGGCTGAAGTTGCCTATCTCCTCAATGGAAAAGGCAAAATCGTTGAGCAAAAAGTTGATGATATGAAATTCCAGGTTAAAATAAATCAGGGGCCAAAGAGAGAAATTGCCCTGATCACTGATTCAATTGCTGATATACCCCAGAACCTAATTGACAAATATGAAATCCATATGATTCCCTTAAATATGATGATCGATGGCGTAAGTTTTCTTGATAGACAGACAATTAATTTAGATTACTTTTTTGAATATCTAGATAAGGCCAAAGAGTTCCCCTCCTCTTCTCTACCAACTGCTGATTTTATCTATAACTATTTAATGAAAATCAAGGATAACTATAACTCAATGCTTGTGATCTCAGTGGCCGAAGAGTTAAGTGGTACCGGGAAGGCATTTAAACAGGCAATTAAAAAATTACAATCTGAAGTTGATTTACCTGTAACCTATATTGACTCCAGGTTAAATTCAGGGGCCCAGGGTCTTTTAGTGATAAAAGCAGCTGAAGAGATAGCAAATGGTAAATCACTTGCTGAAATAGAAGAAATCATTAAAGATTACAGGAGCAGAGCAAAAATCTATGTCAATGTAAATACCTTTGATTATATGGTTAAAGGTGGCAGGGTCAGCCCAATGAAAGGCTTTATAGCCAATCTATTAAACTTTAAACCAATTATCTCCCTTGATGAGGATGGTAAAGGCATTATAAAAGGCAAGTCATTAACCAGAAAAGGGGTAAGTAAAAAGATAGAAGATTTAGTTGTCAGTATAAATAAAAAAGAGCCAATTGACAAATACTGTATAGTTCATTCTAAAGCTGACCAGCTTGCCCAGGAATGGAAGGATGAAATCACTGAACTGGTAGGATTTGGCCCAGAATATATCATGAATATATCTTCAGTTACTGCCTTAAATGCCGGTCCTGGTTCAGTCGCCTTAAGTTTAATCTCTAAATAATTAATTCTAAAAAATGGAGTGATAATTTATGAGTATCTTTCTGCAAGTTGCGATTCTCTTATTCATTTATTTCACAGGTTTTTATATTTTCTGCATGTTTAAGAATGATAACTCATATGTGGACATAGCCTGGGGCTTTGGTTATGTTGTTGCAGTATTATTTACCCTCTTTAGAACTGAAGCTGCAACTGTTGATATTTTAGTAGCTTTGATGGTTACAGTCTGGGGTGGTCGCCTGGGGCTCCATATTTTAAGTAGAAAAATTGGAAAACCTGAAGATTTCCGTTATCAACAAATGCGAGAAAACTGGAATAATTTCTATCTCCAATCATTCTTTAGAATCTTTATGCTTCAGGGTTTTCTCTTATATATAATAGTTTATCCATCAGTAAAAATTATTTCTAATAATGTTAATTCATTAAATCTTCTCGGTTACATTGGCGTATTAGTCTGGTTAATAGGCTTTGGTTTTGAAGTCATTGCCGACTGGCAGCTTAAAAATTTCATTAAAAATAGAAGCAGTAAGGAAGAAATAATGAATTCTGGCCTCTGGAAATACAGCCGCCATCCTAATTATTTCGGAGAAGCTCTACTCTGGTGGGGAATTTATTTAATTGCCCTGGATACAGTTGGTGGCTTCTTAATAATATTTAGTCCGATCTTAATAACCTTCCTGGTCAGATTTGTTTCTGGGGTCCCGCTGTTAGAAAAACGCTATGCAGACCATGAAAATTATCAAAAATATGCTGAAAAAACAAATATATTCTTCCCCTGGTTTCCAGAAAAAGATTAATCTTTCTTATCCCACCAGAAGGCAGCCCATAAGAGGTTTTCATTTTCTTTACAGGCAATACTGTGGCTGTTATCTGGGGGGATTTCTACAACATCGCCTGCTTTTACATCAGAAACTTCGCCTTCAATATTAACCTGACCATTACCTTCAACTATTAGATAAACTTCTTCAGTTGGATGGGCATGGGTCTCCATCTCTCCTCCAGCCTCAAGATAACCCCAGGCATGACCAAAGGGCGGATTTAATTTATCTGAAATAATATCATCAGCCAGAATACTACCTCCATGAGCCTTGACTGCTTTAGCTTTATTAAAACGATTAATTCTCATTTATAACCTCTCCCTTCTCTTCTTTCCAGCCTGTAAATGCCTGAAACCAGACAGCCAGAGTCTCAGCCCCTTCACCTAAAGTATAGGCAATTCCACCAATTATTGCCGGATGAATCCTTACAAATAAAATGCTAATTACTAAAGTTATAATGACTGTAATAATATTCATTAATTTTGAAATCCCGATAGCCCTGGTATTTTTTTCAGTCATTAATAATCCCCAGAAAGCCTCTCTTATAGCTCTAAATAAAGGCACAACTGACAATACAAGCATAACCTTCATTGCCAGCTCAGTTATTTCCACAGAAACAGAGATAACACTATTAAAGATCCAGAAACCAATCGGCGTTACTGAAATAATAAAAATAATTGAACTAACAAAAATTCCTATTGAAAGACAAAATTTAAAAATCTGTGGCCAATTCTCATCATTATGATCTTCTGCATAAATAAGTGAGACATTGTGGAGCATGCTTAAAGAACCAGATAAAACAAACATCAGCCCCATAGAAACTCCAAATACAGCCAGGGCCTCTGTTGGTGATTCAGTTCTCCCGAGCCCGGCCTGAATTATTGGCTGAACATATGAGGCAAATGACATCATTAATCCCAGGGGTATGAAAAATTTAAATAGCCCCTTAACATCTAATTCCCTCTTATTTGTAACAGGCATTAATTCTGCTGCCTGGGCAGGTGATTTATAAAAGAAAAATAAACTGGCAATAATAAAGACTGCCTCCAGACCAATCCCAAACAACCAGGTAATACTTCCAGCAACAACTCCCAGGAGAGCCTGAGACTGAACAACCCACCATAAAAAACTAGAGATAAATACTAAACGGAGAATAATCCCTGGTAAAATTAACTGAGTTTTTCTTAAAGAAATAACAATTCCCTGATGAGAATTTCTTAAATACTCAACTACTGGCATGAAAGCTGTAATTCTTAAAGCAGCCCTGGCAAACTCTATCTGTTCAGGGTCTCTTAAACCATAAATATTTCTAAAAACAATTCCGCCCAGGGGAGTATAGCCAAAGGACATTAAAATCAATAAAAAGAAGCCACAAAAAGCTCCTAAAAATTTGATGGTTAAAAGATAGCTTGCTTTGCTATCTACCATTGCTGAAACAACCTGCCGACTTGTATAAATCGGTGATTTAATTATATTAGAAAAACCTTTAACAATGGCAAAAATTGCAATACTCAATTCTGGAGAAGGCATCCTGGCTAGAGCTGCATCTACAATTGAATGACTTAAACCAATAAATGTAGGGGTAACAGCCAGGGGTAGAAAAAATAAAAATAACTTCTTATAGGAAATATCCTCTTGAGTTTTCCGCTTTAGATTAGATTGCATTAGATTATAAGCTCCTAACTATATCTTCTTAACATATCAATATGGGGGATTCCATCCTCAAGATAAACTTCAGAGACAGGCTCAAAGCCCTGTTCCCCATAAAATTCCCTTAAATGGTTCTGGGCAGATAATTTAATATCTTCAGCCCCCTTTGCTTCTATCAAAAACTCAATAGACCTTTTAAGCATCTCTGTTCCAATTTCTTTTTCTCGGTACTCTTTTTTTACAATAACTCGACCAATTCCAGCTTCTTTAAAATAATCTCCTGGCAAAAACAATCGGGAATAGGCTATAAGCTGACCATCTTTTCTTCCAATTAAATGATAGGCTTTTTTGTCCTTGCCATCAAGTTCAGGATAAGGACATTCCTGTTCAACAACAAAAACATCTACCCGCAACTTAAGAACCTCATACAATTCTTCTTTACTCAATTCAGCAAAAGATTTTATACTCCAATTCATACTCTAACCCTCCAATTAATATAAATCCTTTAAACATCGTAATATATTATAACATATTCTCTACTTTAATCCAGAAAATTATTTGATTTATTAAATTGAAATTTCAAGTTAATTAATATATCATAGTATAGACAGGCATTAATCAAAAAAGGAGAATTATATGTTTAAACTCAGCATAATTATATTAGGAACAGCTTTATCACTGGATGCATTCGGGGTCGCTCTAGGCCTTGGTTGTGGCACAAAATTAAATATTAAGGAAGAAAGTTCAATAATCCTTTCATTCGGTTTTTTCCAGTTTCTCTTTGCCCTTACAGGAGCTTTAATTGGCAACTTTATAAACACAAATATCATTCAGATATCTGCTACTTTTAGCGGTCTGATCATTTTAATATTAGGTATCTATTTAATCAATGAAGGTCGCCAGATCGAAGAAGAATGTATCTATTACAATTTAAATCTAGTTAAATATATAGCTCTAGGTATTGGAGTCAGCATAGATGCCCTGGGAGTTGGATTTTCAACATTATATAATCAACAGGTCAATATACTTATTTTTAATTCAGTCATAATTGGTTTAATAACAGCCACTTTAACTTTTCTCTCCTTTAAAACAGTCAACTATATAAGAAATTTTAAAATAGTTGAGAAATATTCAGATTACATCGGTGGAATAATCCTGGTACTATTCGGATTAACGATGATATTTTAAGAATTAAGCAGGTGATTATAAATGGATAAGCTAAAAATAATGCCGATCTTTGGCACCCGACCTGAGGCCATTAAGATGGCTCCAGTCGTTAAAGCCTTACAGAATCAAAAAAATATGGATACTGTCATAACAGTTACAGCCCAGCACAGGGAGATGTTAGATCAGGTACTTAACCTTTTCAATATCCAACCAGATTATGACCTGGATATTATGGAAGCCAATCAGACCTTAAGCCAAATAACATCCAGAGTCTTAAAAGAACTTGAAACTGTCTATTTAAAAGAAAAACCTGACCTGATTTTAGTCCATGGCGACACATCGACCACCTTTGTTGCTTCCCTGGCAGCCTATTACCAGCAGCTTAAAATCGGCCATGTTGAGGCCGGTTTAAGAACTTATGATAAATATTCGCCGTTTCCAGAAGAAATGAACCGCCATCTGACAGGAGTTCTGGCCGATCTTCATTTTGCTCCTACTAAAACAGCCAGAGAAAACTTACTTAAGGAAAATATATCTGCTAAAAAAATTACTGTCACTGGCAATACAGTAATCGATGCCCTGATCGATACTGTCAGAGAGAACTATCAGTTTGAAAACCAGCTGTTAAACCAGCTTGATTTCAGAGATAAAAAAATAATCTTACTGACAGCCCATCGTCGTGAGAATCTAGGCAGACCCCTTGAAGAAATATTTAAAGCAGTACGAGATTTAGTAATTGAAGATAATGATATAGAAGTAGTCTATCCAGTTCACCTTAATCCAAAGGTTAAAAAAACAGCCAGGAAAATACTCAAAAACACTGACAGAGTTCATCTGATTGAACCCTTAGACTATGAACCTTTCGTGAATCTCATGGATAAGTCATATATGATAATGACAGATTCCGGCGGCATTCAGGAAGAAGCTCCCTCATTAGGTAAACCTGTCCTGGTCTTAAGAGATAAGACTGAAAGACCTGAGGCTGTAGAGGCCGGCACCGTCAAAAAAGTCGGTTCCGATTACAAAACCATATACAGAACCGCAAAAGAACTAATCTCAAATAAAGCTTTATATAACGAAATGGCAGCTAAAAATAATCCTTATGGTGATGGTAAAGCTGCCGCCAGAATAGTTAAGTTTATTAAAGAAAAACTAAGTTAATAGCTATATTGCCAGAAATATAATAAACTCTCTTAATTTAATTCTATCTCCTTAGCCTTTTTATCTGATTCAAACATTAGCTCAATTATTTCCTGGTTTTTAATTGATTCTTCAGGGTAGGGTTGCACTTTTAAATTATCCATAAATGCCTCTGAAACTGCCTCTATTTCCTCCTGATACAGATCTGTTGCCTCAAACTTAAACTCCTCTACATTGTCTTTAGAATAAGACTTACCACCATACAGATAAAAACTTTCTTCCCCGGATTTTTGCGCTGAAAAGAAGTCCGGGGCAATGATTCTCCCATGCTCTCCAGAAATTTCAATATTTTTGTTTCCATCTGATCCAATACTATAAGTTATAACA
>JBNJEB010000079.1:0-7020 GCA_051745425.1 Bacillota bacterium | reverse complement strand
ACCCTGCCTCTGGCCAATAAGCTGGCCTGGTCTGCTTATAAAGGTGTTAAAGGCCAGAGAAGGAAGCTGGCTTTTATTGATCAGAAATCTGCGGTCTTAATGCTGGCCTTTAACAGTATCTGGATAATCAGTTATTTGATCAGTTGAGGAGGGAGTAGTTAGAAATTGACTTCTATTAACAATGAATTTAAGTTGCGGTTTAAACCGGCGCTTACAGAATTAAATAAATTTATTAATGAAAGAAATGCTTCTACTGAATCTGTTTTTAATCAGGCCCAGGATCGGCTGTTAAATGCTGGAGGTAAAAGGATCAGATCCCTACTTTTTTTGATTGTTGCCGGTCAGGCGGATAATCCTAGAGACAGGATCTCTGCTAAATATATTGAGGTTGCTGCTGCTATTGAAATTTTACATATGGCAACTCTAGTTCATGATGATATTGTAGATCAGGCCAGGTTGAGAAGGGGACAACCTTCTGCCCTGGAAGAGTTTGGTTCTGAGCCGGCTCTATTTATTGGCGACTATTTTTTAAGCAGGGCCTATCAGTTATTTTTCAAGAATTTATCAGCTGATAGTTTAAGGTTTTTAAGCGGGAAATTACCTGATATCTGTGCCGGGCAGATGTCTGAATTTAATAATCGCCACAATTATGATATTTCTATCAGAGATTATCTAAAACAGGTACGGCGAAAGACCGGTTTATTATTTGGTGTTGCAACTTATTCAGGTGCAGTTGAGGCTGGATATTCTAAACTTGAAGCTGCCCATTATTATCGATTTGGCCTGGCTTTAGGCATGGCATTTCAGATCCAGGATGACCTGCTGGATTTTACTGAAGAGGCTGATAAGATAGGCAAGCCACCATTACAGGATGTCAGACAGGGCATTTATACTCTGCCAGTGATATTATTGATGAAAAATAGTTGCCGGCGAGATGAGTTTAAAGAACTTGTATTAAGGGAAGAGTATGGTTCTCTGCTTGAACTTTTACAGGCTGAGGATATGATTACTGAAGCAAGAAAGTTTGAAGACAGGTTTTTTGATCGAGCCCGGGCTGAATTAAGTTATTTTGCAAAAGGTGATAGTAGAGATAATTTAGAGTTTATTTTAAACTGTCAGTATAAAAGGAGAGAATAAAAAACCCTGGAGCTTTATTGCTCCAGGGTTTAGTCTTTCAATTAATTCTGTTTTAGGCCTGATTGTCATTTATAATTCAAGTTCTTTTAGTTTAATTCCAGCCTAGGTTTTCAAGATCCAGTTCAAAGAGAGCTCCATCTTCTGTTTCTTCTATAAATTCTACTCCCTGAAGTCTATCAAATTCCTGAACATATTCAATAGCTCCACTATCAGTTTCGAAATGGATTGGGCCTTCTGTTTCAACTGGCTTTAGTTTCCAGTTGTCGGAAGGTACTGGATTAATTGTGCCATATTCTTCAATATATTCAATGATTTGATCTCTATTGGCATTGTCAGATGAATAGATTACCTCTGCATCATCACCGGTATGAGGGAAGTCGCCACCGCCACCGGCACGGTAATCATTGGTGACTAATGCAAACTTCTGATCCATATCGATTGGCTCGCCATTGTATTCAACATTAGTTATTCTTTCGCCTTCTGGCTGGGTTATATCTATTTCATAACTGATACCCTCAACTACATCGTAATTAAAGGAAGGACCCTGTGGTTCTATTACCTGTGGTTCTGAATCATCAGGATCTATTTGATTGAAATGGAGAGCGGAATGTTCCATGAATTCTATTAGTTCTTCGCCTGTCATTTCAAGTATATGAATGGTATTGTCATATACATATATATCTGTGATATCACCAATTGTTATATCGTCTTCAACTGATGTTGATGTCTGGAATGGAGCTGCTACACCAAGAACAGGATAATCTTCATATTCTGAGCCTTCCAATTGTTTCTCTGCAAACCAGATTTGAGCATCATTTACAATCTGGGTGACTGCACTATCTTTGACCTCTGAGAAATACGCCATAATTGGAACTTCTGTTGAACCGATTGGTGTCCGGACATAATCAATTGTATCTTCGTGAATATCACTTGCTATCTCAACTATTTCAGGATGCTCAGGAGTATCAGCAGTTACATCTCTAACGTCTACATTAAAGTCTGCTATCTCCCATTCGCCATCTTCATGGGTGAGATTCATATCAACTACACTGAGTGATTGGCCATAAGGTAAAGGCTTGGCAGCAGGTGTCCCATGAATTGTAGCTTCTTCAAGATTTATGCCTTCAATATCTTCATAATCTTCAGAAGGGAACTTGCTGTGAGAATGACCGCCGAGGAATAGATCTACTTCTTCCATTCTGGCCAGTTCATAGCCAGCGGCATAAGAGTCAGAGTGATCTCTTTCAGCTCCACCGATACCTGTATGGGAAGCGACGACAAGTATATCAGAGATACTTTCTAGCATTGGAATATAAAACTCGGCCGATTCCATAATGTTTTCAATTTCTGCGTTACCCTGCATATAAGATCTTCCCCAGGACATTACTTCATGGGGTACAAAATTGATAACACCAATTCTTACTGTTTCGCCGTTGATTTTTTCTCTGATGATTTCAAATGGCTGGGTATAATGCTCGCCTTCGTCGGTATAGAAATTGGCTCCTAACCATGGAAAGTCAGCACCTTTGACTGCTTTATTAAAGAATTCAAGGCCATAATCCTGAAGTTCGTGATTACCTATGGCTGAGAGATCATAACCAGCATGATTCATAGCCTTTACAATTGTCTGGGTTTCAAACCTTCCGATTGGGTCTTTTAAGGCTTCTAAATTACCAATTAATGAACCCTGGATTGAATCACCGGTATCAAAAAGTAGTGTTTTACCTTCAAATTCATCCCGGGCATCTTCTATCAGGCTGTAGGTTTTGGCCAATCCATAATTGTCGACTTCTTCATCATTCATGTAATCATAGGACATTAGATATTGATGGAGATCACTTGTTGCCATAATTCTTAAATTATAATCCCCATCCTGGGCCATTGCTGGACTGGCTAATAACGTAACTGCCAGAAAGGCTAAAGCGATTGTTAAACCAATAAGTTTTTTGTTTTGCATTTTCTTAATTGAATACATTGAACCCCTCCTCGATAATTTATTATTTAGTGAATTAGTTGAGATTGTTTTGCATTCTTATTATATTAAATATTCTGATAAAATTCAAGTTTTTTATGATATAGATAGCAACTTAAAAAGTCAAAAAATTAATTGAGTTTTTCTGATAATAAAAGGAGATAAAAGGGGTAAGCTAGAAGTATAAATTAATAGCCTTAAAACTTGTTTAAACTAATGTTTGCCAAACCTCTGTATGGATGGTAAAATTAATCTATAATCTGTTAATAAAAAACCATTCAGGAGGTGGGGCAGATAGATACTCAAAAGAAGATTGAGGTTTTAGCGGAAGCGGCTAAATATGATGTTTCCTGTTCATCCAGTGGCAGCAGCAGGGCGAATCAAAAAGGTGGGGTTGGTAATGCTGCTCCAGCCGGGATCTGTCACAGCTGGTCAGCTGATGGGCGCTGTATTTCCCTATTGAAGCTTTTGTTTTCCAATGACTGTATTTATGATTGTGCTTATTGTATTAATAGGGTTAGCAATGATAAACCAAGAGCCAGTTTTACAGCTCAGGAAGTGGCTAAATTGACAATAAATTTTTATAGGCGAAATTATATTGAAGGATTATTTTTGAGTTCAGCTGTTTTTCTTAATCCTGATTATACCATGGAGCAGCTGGTAAAGACTTTAAGAATTTTACGAAAAGATTATAAGTTCAATGGTTATATTCATGTTAAAGCGATCCCCGGGGCCGATTATAAATTGATCCGCCAGGCAGGTGAGCTGGCTGATAGAATGAGTGTTAATATTGAACTGCCTTCCCGGGCTAGCCTGGAGAGCCTGGCTCCCCAGAAGAAGGCTGATCATATCCTGAAGCCAATGGAACAGATTGGGACTGACCTGGTGGAATATAAGGAAGATAAGAAAAAGTTTAAATCAACCCCGGATTTTGTACCGGCAGGTCATACTACCCAGCTGATTGTTGGGGCCAGCCCTGAGAAGGACTTTCAGATCTTAAAACTCTCTGAGGGGCTTTATAACAAGTTTAATCTCAAAAGGGTATACTACTCAGCCTTTATGCCGGTGGCGCCAGATAAGAGGCTGCCTGCTGTCTCAGGGCCGCCTTTATTAAGGGAGCACAGGCTCTATCAGGCTGATTGGCTTTTAAGATTCTATAATTTTGAGGCGGATGAGCTGTTAGAGCCTGACAGGCCTGATTTTAATCTGGATTATGACCCCAAGCTTGACTGGGCCTTAAATAACTTGGATAAGTTTCCAGTTGAAATAAATCAAGCTGGTTACTGGCAGCTTTTGAGGGTGCCAGGGATTGGACCGACATCGGCCAGAAGGATAATAACTGCCAGGAAAGAGGCCAGACTGTCATCTGATAATCTTAAGAAACTTGGATCAGTCTTAAAACGGGCTAAATATTTTATCCTCTGTGATGGCAAATATCTGGCTGGAATTCCCTTTGACCCTGAATTGATAAAGTCTAGAGTTGATAGAGACTCTAAAGGTAGGAATCAGCAGATGAGTTTATTTGCTGAAACTGGTGCAGATAAGCAGGTGATTAGTTAAATGAAAGCTTATCTATATGATGGTTCTTTCACTGGCCTGATGACTCTGGTCTATTGGACTTTTAAAGATAAAATCCGGCCTGCTAAAATTTTTAAGAAAGATGATTATCAGGATGATCTTTTTTCTGAGACTGTTGAAATTGAGAGTGATGGTAAACTTGCTGATAAAGTAATTAGATCGGCAAAGGATAAACTTTCTGCCAGGGTTTTCAGGAAGGCCTATTATGCCTTTTTAGCTGAGTTTCCCGGGATTGAGCTGGCAATCTTTGATTATCTATATTTAGGTTTTGCTGAAAGAGTTGATTTGAAGAAAAACTGGACTGATAATTCAGTTTTAAAGGTTAAAAAAGTCGCCAGGAAGGTAAGCCGTGAGCGCCACAGATTTAAAGGTCTGCTCAGGTTTAGAGAATTAAGTGATGGGATTCTTTACGGGCCTTACAGACCAGATTATAATATTTCTGGTTTACTTGCCCCTCACTTTGCTGCCAGACTTACTGGTGAACAATGGATTATTCATGATACTGGTCGGAGTCTGGCGATTATCTATAATGGAGAAGGCTGGCTTGAGATTTCAGATGATCTTCTACCTGAGCTGGAATTAAGTACCCAGGAGGGTGATTATCAGGAACTCTGGCAGGAATTCTTTAGAAGTATTGCTATTGATGAAAGATATAACCCTGATTTGCAGGCTAATTTTATTCCCTATAAGTACCGGGAGTATCTGCTGGAATTTGAGAACCAGAATAGGAGGCAATAGCTATGGGAGAAGATTCAGGTTGTTTATTTCCTTTATTAATATTTGCTTTAATGGTCTCTTTATTTTATGGGATTACCGGTTATTATTTATTGTTACCAATCCTCTATTTGTTTGGGGTTGTTACTATAATTGTAATTATTGTAGGTTTTTTTACCGGGGATTAGATAAAATTAGAGTTTTACTTGCAATTTATTTTATTAGGGGATATAATATTAGAAATACCTATATGTTAAAGTATTAAAGTCGATGATCAGGAGAGTAGATCTAATTTAGTGGAGAGAGCGAGCTGGGAATGGTGGGAGCCAGGGAAGCTATTTAGATTGAACCGCACCTGTGAGATGTTTCAGCCAAAGCTAAGGAGCTGATAGCTGAAATCGCTTACCGGCGTTACAGAGTAGAGTGGATCGTTATCTGATATTAGCAGATAACCGTCAACTAGAGTGGTACCGCGGTGAATTTATATCCCCGTCTCTTGCTAGCTAATTTGCTGGTTTGAGGCGGGTTTATTATTTTAATAGGGGTGAATTAATATGTCAGATGGAGAAATTAAGTTACCACCAGCAAATTTTAAAGAATTGTATAGGACGGCAGTTGATATCTCCAGCAAAATGGCCGCCCAGAAATTAATTCTTGCAGGGCCAGAAAATAGGGTTATCATTAAGGCTGTAGATGAGGCTTATCAGGATGGCCTGATATTGCCCTACCTGGTTGGAGATAAAGAGGAGATCTTAAGGATTGCTGAAGAACTTGGTTTGAACCTGGCTGATTATAAGATATTTAATGCAACTGAGGATAAGGCTAAAGCCCTAAAAGCAATAGAGTGTTTTCTGAATGAAGGAGATATATTAATGAAGGGTCTCATACCGACCTCGATAATTTTAGGGGCATTGTTAGAAAAAGGTAGGTCTCTTTTGAAGCGGGAAATTTTAAGTCATTTGATTCTGGCTGATATTCCGATTTTAGATAGGTTAATTTTTATTTCCGATGGAGGCATGAATATTTCTCCTGATTTTAAGACAAAAAAGGCTATTATTAATAATGCCATTGAAGTGGCAAAAGATTTTGGCTGGCAGAAGCCCAGGGTTGCCCTGCTGGCTGCTGTTGAAAAAGTGAAAAATGATATGCCAGAGACAATTGAAATTGAAAAGTTAGTTACTGAGTTTGATGAATGTATGGTCGGTGCTCATATTGATGGGCCGCTGGCTCTGGACCTGGCGATTTCTAAAAAGGCTGCAGAGATAAAAGGGGTCAAAAGCCCGGTTGCTGGAGAAGCCGACATCTTAATCACCCCTGAAATTGTTTCAGGAAATTTATTAGGCAAAAGCAGCATTTATTTTGGTGGTGGTAAAATTGCAGCTCTTTTAGGCGGCGTAGCTAAACCTGTCTCAATACCCTCCAGGGCAGCGGATAAAGAGACCAGGCTGGCTTCAATGGCTGCAGCTATTATTCAGGGGAGTCGTTATAATGAATAAAGTAGTCTTATTTGCTGGAACTGATCAGACTAGAGAAACTCTTGTCAATCAGCTCAAAGAATATTTGCCGGATTTTATTGAATTAAGTAGTTTTGCAATAGATGAGTATTTACCAGAGGCTCT
>JBNJEB010000078.1:0-7072 GCA_051745425.1 Bacillota bacterium | reverse complement strand
AGGTTTTCTTTATTTTGGCCAGGGATAATATATAGGATTAACGAAGGTGGTAACCGTCAGGTATAGAGGGGGTTATTTTTTTATTATTAAATAATATAATTTAAAGTTAAATCCAGCTCAGTACTAATTTAAAATCCAGTTCTGTTTACTTATCTTGTAAAAACTTAAATCTTATAATATACTAAATATCAGGAGATTATATTAATTTAGTAAATAGATGATAATCCAATTATCCAGGTTGTTATTTTGAATTAAGCAGATTAATTAAGGTTAGAAAAGAAGGTGTAATTAATGAGTGATAAATTAAGATTTCTCCATACAGCTGATATCCATTTAGGCAGGCCTTTAAGATCGGCCAGTCAGGTGCCTGACTATCTAGAAAAAGAATTTAATGAGGCAGGTTTTAAGGCCTTAAAGTATATGGTTTCTCAGGTTATCGATCGAGATCTTGATTTTATTGTTATTTCAGGTGATCTTTATGATTCTGAAGCCCGCTCTGTTAAGGCAAGCCGAATCTTTTTAGAGGAATGTAAACGACTGGCAGCTCATCATAAACCGGTTTATATTATCTCAGGTAATCATGACCCAGGGGGTAATAAACTTGAACCCTTTGAATACCCGGATAATGTCTTTTTCTTTGCCAGTGAAGAGGTGGAGCTTAATCAATATAAAAGGGATGCCAAGAGAACTCTGGCCAGAGTTTTAGGCCAGTCCTATCGGAGCAGTTCTGACTCCAGAAAGATGTATACCTATTATACTGTTCCAGATAAAAACCTATTTAATTTAGGTCTGATTCATACCCAGTTAAACCCGGATAACAGGCGGTATGTTCCTATTTCTAAGGCTGAGTTAATGGAGAAGGATGATATCCATTACTGGGCCCTGGGCCATATTCACCAGCCGCTGGTCTTAAGCACATCGGCGCCGGCAATGGTTTATTCTGGAACCCCACAGGGCCATAATATTTCTGAGACCGGGGTTAAGGGCTGTTTTATTGTTGAGACCGATATTAAAAACCCTGGTGAAAATCTTAAGCTTGAATTTATTCCGACTTCACCTGTAATTTATAAGAAGATTGAGGTGGATATTTCTAAAGAGACCAGGAATTTGAGAACACTTTCTGACCTGCAGGAAGTCTTATTACAGAGGGCTGAGAAACAGTTAGAAGATAATTTATTTACTGAGATAGATTTTTATGGATTGGAGAATAAAAATGTCTCAACTGCTAATGATGTTCCCTATGAAGGAGTTATAGTTCGCTGGTTAATCACTGGCCGAAGCTCTCTCCATGAACGGATAGCAGATAATTTAGATGAGGCTGAAACTGAGCTTAAGTCGTATCTTAATAAGCAACTGGCTGTTAAGGGGATGGAGCCTTATATCTGGACCCATTCTGTCCAGCTTAGGACCTCAAGAGAACTCCCTGATCTGGAGGAGATCAGAAAGAATGAGGTTTATCAGGCAGTTGATAGGGTGATTCAGGATATCAGGGAAGATCCTGAGCTTGAAGCTGAACTGCTGAGTGAATGGGGTTCTATCTGGGAGGGCGACGAGGATCATGAAAATAGAGATAATGACAGTTTTTACCCTGATCCAGAAACCAGAGCGGAGATAATTGAAGCTGCCAGGGAGAAGATTATCGCCTATTTATTTGCTGGAGGTGATGGTTAATGTGGTTAAAGAATCTGTATCTAAATGATTTTGGGATATATAATAATCAGAGTCTAAAAGAGCTTTCTCCTAATATTGTTGTTATAGGAGGGGCCAATCGCTCAGGCAAGACGACATTTATGGAGATCCTCCGACATTTAGGCTATGGTATTCCCAGAAGAGATGAGCTGCCAGCTCCAGCTGATAGGTATGATATAGAGGCGGATATTGAGACAGAGGATAATTTAAGCTATAAGATAAAGCTTAAAGGTTATGCTGAGCCGTCTTTGATCTCTCTGTCAGGGCAAACTTCAGGGGATGAGTCAGTTGGCCAGCTTTATAATAATCTGGATAGATTTACATATCAGCAGTTATTTACAATCAGTCTGGATGAATTAAAACGAGAGCCAGTTGGTCTTTCATCTAAAGATGACAGGAGCAGGCTCCAGTCAATTTTATTAGGCGCCGGGCTTTCTAAAATTGTTGAACTGCCCCAGGCAGTCAATTACTTTGATAATCAGGCCGATAGGATTGGTGGAACCAGGGGGAAAGCTTCTGTTGGCCAGTTTAAACCCTATCAGGAAAATATAGCTGTGGCTGAAAAAAAGAAGGATGAGGCTAAAAAGCAGATCGAAGATTATATTAGAACAGAAGAAGAAATAGAAGATATCAATAGAAAACTTGAGGATTTAGGTGATGAACTGGCCAGCCTTGAAAAAGAGAGAATCAGACTGGACCTGCTTAAGAATAATTATAATGATTTTTCCAGGCTTCAAAATCTAAAACAGGAACTTGTTAATCATCCAGGGGCTACTTTTAGTGATTCAGGCTTTACAGAGAATAAGAAGCTTAAGGCTGAAAACCTGTTTGAAGATTTAAAGGCTAAAACTGAAAAATATCAGAATCAATTGAGTATCTTTAAAAGCAGAATTAGTTCTAAAAATATAGTGAAGATAAAAAATTATCTGCTGGAAAAGGGCTCAAAGCTTAAAGAACTTCAGAGATCGGCTTCAGGCTTAAAGGAAAGGATTAATAATTATCAGGAGCATCAGGCTAAACACAGGTCTGATTTAAAGAGCATAAAATCAGAGGCTGCTGAATTTAATCAGGAATGGCAGGATAATTTTAATGAGATTAAATCAATCAGGACTGATCAGATAGAGCGGAGGAAGCTGCTTAATGATATTGCAGAATATAAAAAGTATAAAGATAGGCTAAATACTAAAAAAGAAGAAGCAGCGGAGCTTAAAGATAAACTTGATAAAGTTAATGAGAGTATGAGTCAGCTTGCAGATGGCAGGCCTGATAAGATTTATAAACGCTCATTAATAACTGGTTTAATTTTTATTACCGGCGGGGCAGTCACTGCTTTTATCAATATAGTTGCCGCAGCTATAATTGCTGCTGGAGGTCTGGCTTTAAGTTATCTTTATTATTTCAGTAATTATCAAAAAGAATTTAAACTAAAGAGTGAGAAGGAAGAGCTTGCCAGGGAATATAGTTCTCTTCAGCAGGATTTAAATGAACTGCAGAATGAGATAGAGTCAATTATCAGGGAAAAAAGAGTTTTTGAAGAAGAACTTGATAGGTATCGGAATTTACTTGGGCTTGATAATACTGCTGGCCCTGATTTAATTAAAGATTATTTCAATGGTTTGAGAGAGATTAATAATAGTTATAATAAATGGCTAAAAGCTAAAGAGGAAATCAAAGAAAAAGAGGCTAAACTTCAAAAAGAGATGAATGAAATTAGGGATTTATTAGTTGGTATCAAGCAGATAATCTCTGGTTCTACCTTTATATTGCCTGATCCAGATAAAATCATAGCTCAATCAGAAAGATTATTTATGGCTTTAGATAGTGCACTGGAGTTTCTCGATTATGCCAGGAATCTTAATGATGCTGAAAAAGCCAGGGAGCTTATCAGAGCTGAAATCAAAAAAGAATTTCAAGCCTTTTCTGATGAGACTGAATCTGCTGCTGAATTTTTACAGGAATATATTTATAAAGTCAGCCAGTATCTGGATTACAAAGAGCAAAAGGAGAGGGTTAAACAGCTTGCCAGCAGGCTGGAGGCTAAATTAAGTTCTGCTGACCAGATAAAAGAAGCATTTAGAGATTCCAGTCTGTGTCAATCAGATGATTCTTTAATAGAAATTTATCAAAAACATTATAATTCATTTACATCTTTAGAAGAGGTTGAAGAGAAATATAGTATGGTTAAACAGGAAATTGAACTGAAGGTTGAGGCTAAAAAGAAAAGGGCAGATAAACTTCAATCATTAAAGGATAAAAAGGAAGAACTTGCTTCCCCTGATAAGATTGAAGAAGCCCATAGGGAGATTGATAAGAATCAGAGTAAATTAAGAAAATTAGCTGAGGATTATGCCCTTAATCGGACTGTTTCCTTTATTTTTAAAGAAGTTCAAAACCGGGCTATTAAAAAGGCTAAAGAAGAACTACTGCAGCCAGCTGCAGATTTGCTTGCTGAAATGACTGATGGTGAATATCAGGAGATCAACCCACCAGAAGATATTCAAAAGAATGACTTCAGGACAGGGCTGGCCAGCGGTAGGACACAGGGGACAGTTAATATTTTAAGTAGAGGAACCAGGGAGCAGTTATTTCTGGCGGTCCGTTTAAGCAGAATACAGGAGATTAAACCATCTTTACCAGTAATCCTGGATGATTCACTGGTTAATTTTGATGCCAGTCATCTAGAACATACAGTTCAGATTTTATCCAGGCTAGGTAATAGTCATCAAATCTTTGTTTTAACCTGTCATCCTCATTTAGTTAGCTATATCAATGATTATGTTGATAATGCCCAATATTGGTATCTGGAAACAGGTAGCTTAAAAGAAGTAGCTGGCAATGATTTAATTCAGTTATTATCAAATTAATTAAAAAATTGAAATTATATGCAGGAGTTTTCCATTTTATCTTGAAATCTCATTATAATGATAAAATTATTAATAAAAAATTAAATTATTTAGGCAAACCTGTTGTGAAACAGGGACGCAAAGCTATGGGTCTTTTAAAAAGACTGCCAGGTTGCATTTGAAACCACGGCGATAGCTTGCCGTGGTTTAAATTTTCTGAGGTGATTTTAATGAAAATTATGTTTAGATTAATAAGTAAATTATATAATTCTATTTTAGAAATAATTTTTGAATTTGAAGGGACAAAGACCTGGATATAATTCTGTTTTAAAAGTAAATATTTTTAGATCTAAATTTAGGTTTTTTCTTATATGAAAATTATTCTCTAATATTAAAAGTTAAACCCTGCAGAAGTTTCTTCTTAATGCCCACTTTTAATTATTTAATCTTTTTTGAGATTATTTCTGAAAATTGTTTGACAATTAAAATAATATATATTATAATAAAAATAACATTTGGGAACGCTCCCGGTATCACTCCCGAATATTTTTAAAATTAAGTCAAGATAAAGTGAGGTTTATTATGAAAAATAATGTAGATATATATACTATAGCTGAACATGCTGGAGTTTCCAAGAGTACAGTTTCAAGGGTTTTAAATAATAAGGAAGATGTTAGCGAAACTACCAGAGAAAAAGTTATTGAAGTTATTAAAGATTTAAATTATAAACCGAATAGTTCAGCCAAGGGGCTTGCCAGTCAGAAAACCAAGACAGTTGGATTAGTGGTTTCAGAAATTACCAGTTCATTTTTTTCTATGTTTGTTAAAGGGGCTGAAGATAAAGCAATTGAAGAAAATTATAATATAATGCTTGCTAACAGTAACTGGGTGGTAGAGGAAGAATTAAAATGTATCAGAATGTTTGAAGAGGGTAGAGTAGATGGCATATTAATGATAAGTGGTGGTGGTGATGATCTTTTAAATGAACATCTCCAGGACTTAGCTGATAATGATACACCACTGATAGTTGTAGATAGAAAGATAGAAAATGATCTAATACCTAAAATTAATGTTGATAATATAAAGGCAGCTTATAAAGGAACTAATTATTTGATTGAATTGGGCCATAAAAATATTGCTTTTGTTAAAGGTGATGATATAGCAGCCTCCGATGCCTCTCTTGATAGAGTTGAAGGTTATCGGAAAGCTTTAAGGGAATACGGTATTCAGAAAGAAGTAATTGAACCAGGTTTCTTTAATAGAGAAGATGCTCATAAAGCTACTAATAAAATAATAGATGCTCATCCAGAAATTACTGCTATCTTTTATGCTTCTGATATGATGGCTGTTGGTGGTCTTAAAGCCTTAAAGAAAGCAGAACTTAAAGTTCCAGAAGATATCTCAGTTCTAGGTTTTGATGATATTGAACTTGCCTCAATTATAGATCCGGCTCTTTCGACCTTGAGACAGCCTCGTTATCAGATGGGTTATTTAGGTATGGAGAAGTTGATCGACCAATTAGAAGGAAGGCCTAAAGAAGTCTATGCTGATGATATTATCTTTGAACTGGAATTGATTGAGCGTGAATCAACTGCTTCAGTAAAGAACTAAAAATGAAAATATAATTCCATTCCTTTTTTTAAAAAAACATATATTAGTTAAAACTCTGTTTTCTCCAGGGATGGGATATATTTTTTAATAATTTTGGGAGCACTCCCGATGCTTTATATAATTCTTACAATTAAAATAACTATATAAGCAGAATTATATTTTTTTAAGTTTCCGGGAACAGTCCCGAAAAATAGATCTTGAAATTATAAGTAATATAAGACAAAATTAGATTATATTTAAAAAATTATAAGGGGGACAATTATGTTTTCTAAAAAAGGTTTATTATTAACAGTAATGGTATTTGTGATGGCGGCTTCATTATTATTAGGTAGTGCAGAATTAATGGCTGAGGATGATGTTACTACTATAACAGTAGCTGCTTTCCCTGATCAGGATTCCGGTTTTGAAGCAATTTTAGATGATTTTCATGAAGAGCATCCACATATAAAAGTAGAATTAGAGATAGCTGACTTTGATGATCATCACCAGTCCTTATTAACTAGAATAGCTGCTGGTTCTAATGTTCCAGATGTAGCTAATGTTGAGATTGCTTTTGTTGGTGATTTTGTAAATAGAGGTGGATTTGAAAATTTAACTGCTGATCCATACAATGCAGATAGATTTAAAGAAGATATTATTGATTATAAATGGGCTCAGGGTACCAATGATGAAACAGGTAATTTAATTGCAATGCCTCTGGATATTTCACCAGGTACTATGTTCTATCGCAGAGACCGTTTAGAAGAATTAGGAGCAGATATAGACGATTTAGAAACAATGGAAGACTGGATAGAATTAGGAGAAGAATTTGCTGCAACAACTGATGAGGATAATCGCTGGTTATTTGCAGACGCTGCTTCTGTATATGAAATGATAAGAAGATCTGGAGAATTTCGCTTCTTTAATGATGAAGGGGAACCAATCATTAC
>JBNJEB010000077.1:0-7159 GCA_051745425.1 Bacillota bacterium | reverse complement strand
TCTTCAGTTAGATTAACCACATTACTCTTTTCATCTATTTCATAATCCTCTTCCTCATTTAACTTGGGAATAATCCGATTAAATCTCTTATAATCTTTACTTGTATCCTGGGCTGGACCTGATATTATCAGTGGAGTTCTGGCCTCATCAATTAAGATAGAGTCAACCTCATCAAGTATAGCATAGTGATGGCCTCTCTGAACTAAATTCTCCTCTTTATAGGCCATATTATCCCGAAGATAATCAAAACCAAATTCATTATTAGTACCATAGGTTACATCGCATTCATAGGCCTCCCGTCTCTCATTAGGAGACATCCCATTTAAGATAACCCCAACAGAGAGTCCTAAAAATCTATAAATCTGGCCCATCCATTCGCTATCACGTTCAGCCAGATAATCGTTAACTGTAACAACATGAACACCATTGCCTGAGATTGCATTTAAATAGACAGGCAAAGTAGCTGCCAGCGTCTTTCCTTCACCGGTCTTCATTTCAGCTATTTTACCCTGATGCAGAGCAACACCGCCTAATAACTGAACATCAAAATGGCGGAAACCTTCATCTGTAGATCTTTGGGAAGCTTCTCTAACAACTGCAAATGCTTCAACCAGTAAATCATCTAAAGATTCTCCATTCTGATACCTATCTTTAAATTCTTCCGTCTTATTCTTTAATTCCTGATCTGACAGTTCCTGCATTTCCGATTCTAAATTATTTATATCTTCAACAATCGGCCATAATTTCTCTAATTCTTTTTCATTGGGATCTTTAAATAATTTCTTTAAAAAACCTAACATAAAATTTTAACCACCTTATTTTAAAATAGTTTTACTATGAAAAATGCCAGGGCTGTGGGCACCCTGACATCTTTAGATACACATATTTAATTATATCACCTTTAGATTCCAAACTCAATTAAAAAGTGGGCTCAATGAGACCATAGTCCCCATCTCTTCTCTTATAAACAACATTTACTTCTGATGTTTCTGCATTTGAAAAGACAAAGAAATCATGGTCTAAAAGGTCCATTTGCATACAGGCTTCCTCTACATGCATAGGCTTAACAGGGAACCTCTTGGTTTTAACCACCCTTGGACTGAATTCATCACTGGTATCTTTTTCCTGCTCAAGATTAATCTCATCGACACCTTTATTTAAAACTTCTTCAGTTCTTCTCTTTTTAAATGCTTCCTTCTGCTCCTGACGGTTCTCACGCATACTCCGCTTTATCTTTGTTTTATATTTTTGGATTTGAGATTCTAACTTCTCTAAAACGCCATCTATAGAAGCGTACATGTCTCCTGTTTCTTCTTCACCTCTTAATATTAATCCACCAACAAAAGCTGTAACTTCTACAATATGGCGTTCTTTTTCAACCTCCATAGAAATTTGAGCTTCCATTGGATCTTTATCAAAATACTTCTCCAATTTCTTCCCTACTTTTTCTTCTGCATAATCTTTTAGGGCAGGAGTAACATCAACGTTCTTTCCATATGTCATAATTTTCATTATCAAACCACTCCTTTCCAGTATCATTTGCCGGCTAAATAAAGCTTTCCCGGTATATATATAACTTCGACATTGATTATAAATTTCCTGCATATTTTATGCTGCTATTCGATTAATTTCGCATTAAAAAAGCCGGTTATCTCTATGATAACCGGCAAGGTTGTTAAATCAAAAGTCTATATTAAATAAACTTTATAATTTTACAACGTTCGCTGCCTGTGGACCACGATCGCCTTCAACAATTTCGAATTCTACTTCTTCGCCATCTTCCAGGCTTTTGAAACCTTCTTCTTCAATGGCTGAAAAGTGAACAAAAACATCGTCGCCGTCTTCTCTTTCAATGAAACCGTAACCTTTTTTCGCATCAAACCATTTTACTTTACCAGTGTAAATCATTTTAATAAATTCCCCCTAAAAAATAGTTCAAATGGATGTTATGATTTTTTTATACATCCACCAATAATAATATATCACAGGTCATAGTTCTTGTCAAACTTTTCTTTCTTTATAGTAATGCCTGCGGTCAAACCTATAATATTATTAGCTCCTGCCCTATACAGAACTTCTGAGGCTTCCTCTAAAGTACTTCCTGTTGTATAAATATCATCAATCAAAATTATATTTTCTATATTGAAATTCTTAAAATTTTTATCAACAATAAATACTCCTTCTAGAACCATCTTTCTCTGCCCAGGTTTTAAATTATATAAAGGAGGAGTATTATGTCTGCGATATAACAATTTATAATTGCTAATAATTTTCAATTCTTCACCAATAACTTCAGCCAGTAACCTGGCCTGATTAAAACCTCGCTCTCCTTCTCTCTTCTCTGATAGAGGTATTGGTATTAAGACAGTACTTTTATCAAATTTTTTAATATATTTTAGATAATCTGCCATAATAATTCCTAAGGGATATGCAATTAATTTAATCCCATCATATTTCATTTTAAAGATTAAATTCTTAATGATCCCTTCATAAATAATAGGCGAATAAACATCTAGAGAATTATCTTTCCAGGAATTATGTGGTAAAAGACCATTAAATTTAAAAGCCCCCAGACATTGATTACAAATACCTGGCAAATTTTCCACTCTAAGCTCTTCTCCACAATTAAAACAAAACATATTACTGGAAAATATTCTCCTGAATAAAGGAATCACCCAACAACTCCCGATAGATTACAGTTTTCTCTTATATCTTCCACTTTTTTTCGAGCACGTTGTAAAGCATTGTCTACTGACTTAAGATTTACATTAAGCTCATCTGATATCTCCTGATACGTTTTATTATCTAAATATTTTACAAAAACTCTATACTCTAGCTGTGTTAAGTTCTTCTCGATTTTATCCATAATAAGATTTAAAATTTCCTGATAAATAAAAATTTTCTCTAAATCATGATTGTCATCGCTAACTACTTCATTGTATGTCCTTTTGCTCTCCCCTTTGTCAATTGATTTATCCAGTGAAGTAGAATTGTTCAAGGGCATGTGTTTCTGTCGATTGGCCTTTTTAATTGCAGAAACCAATTGTCGGTGGATACATAATTGAGCAAAACCTCTAAATGAAGCCTCTTTGTCTTCCTTATAATCTCTAATAGCCTTAAAAAGGCCTACTCTTCCCTCCTGAATCACATCGTCCTTATCAAGCCCTTTAATGAAGAAATATCTGGATTTAGCATAGACAATATCCATGTTCCTATCTATCAATTCTTCTATTGCTTTAACTTCTCCATCCTGAGCAGCTTTAACAACTTCTTCAATGCAGTCAGTTTCTGTCATTAAATCACCTCAATATTTATTTTTTATGAGATGAAATAATCTTATCAATTATTCCACTGGTAGACCTCTCAGTAGTCATCTCAATAAATTCTACATTCCCACCATATTTTTTGACTGTGTTCCATTCTGGTAAAGTTTCTGGATTATAATCTCCACCTTTAACATAAATATCAGGCTTTACCAACTCAATTACAGGTCTGCAGGTCTCAGTTGAAAAAGATGTAACTAAATCAACAGTTTCCAAAGCAGCCAACAACTCCATTCTCTCTTCAAGTGGTAATAATGGTCGGTTTGAACCCTTAAGTTTTTTAACAGACTGATCACTATTTACAGCAACAATCAAAATATCGCCAAGTTTAGACGCCTCATTTAAATACCTGATATGGCCAACATGTAATAAATCAAAACATCCATTAGTCAGCACAATTTTATTCTCTAGCTTTAATCTAGCAACTTGAGCTTTTAAGATATTTAAACCTAAAATTTTATTCTCCATTATTAATAGCCTCTTTAATCTCCCCTGGGCTAACTGTTTCTACTCCAGGCTTTTTAACTACCTCTCCAGCTGCATAATTAGCCAGTTTAACTCCATCAATAATCGGTAACCCAGCAGCAAGTGCTAGCGTAATTACAGCTGAAACTGTATCACCGGCTCCGGTAACGTCAAAAACTTCGACCCTATTAGCAACAGGAACAGTTTTATATCCATTACTTTCAAACAGAGTCATACCATCTGCGCCTCTAGTAATTAAAAGATACTTGCTATCTAATTCTTTTAAAATGAAATCTCCTGCTTTTTTTAAATCCTGCTCTGTTTTAATAGGAGCACCCCAGAATTGTGAGGCCTCTTCTAAATTAGGAGTAGCAATTGTAGCCCCTTTATATTTTCCAAGCTGATTTCTACTGTCTACAATTACTGGTATACCGGAATCATTTGCTTTCGAAATTATTTTTTCTATCAGTCTCTGGTTTAAGACTCCATAACCATAATCAGAAAGCAACAATGCACCTATTTCATCTATATTTCTGGCTAATCTTTTAAAAATTTCATTTCTAAATTCTTCTTTAATCTCAGTATCATATTTCTTATCTATCCTAACAATCTGCTGATCAACAACCTGATTACTACCTGCAATTATTCTGGTCTTAAGATTACTTTTCGAGCCTTTTATTAAGACTTCAGATATATCTACCCCCTTATTAACTAATAGTTCAGAAAGGTGATCCCAGTTTCTGGATTTACCAGAAATAGTCAGTAATTTAGTCCTATTAGAAATACTGGCAATATTAAAGGCAGCATTTGCAGCTCCACCTGGCTTTATCTCTCTAGAATCTTCTTCTAGAATTAAAACTGGTGCCTCCCTGGAAATCCTAGAAGGGCTGCCAAATAAGAATTCATCAATAATTAAATCACCAATCACCATTGTCCTGCCTGTTCTTAATATATCAAGAGAATCTAGTAAACTCAAATTAAAAACCTACCTTTAGTCCTATCCCAACAGTACTGGTATTTCTGCTCCAAAAAGTATTGCCAAATCCTAGAGTCAAATCACTATTACTGGTAATAGGAAAACCGATACCTGCCTCATAGACTAAATTACTATCTGGAACATTAAAATAATAATCAAGAGTCCAGAAGGTATAATTTCTATCCCCTATAGGAAACCGACCACCAATACCAATAGCAGGGCTGACTTTTCTCTCAGCAAGTTCAGTACTGGCATTTAATCTTAAATTCATATCCAGATTCTGATCACCGGTAAAATTTATTAGCCAGGAACCCTGAAGATCAAAACTCTCACCATTGTAAGCAAAGATAGCATCAAAAGAGTTAAAGTTGTCAAAACCAAAACCTAATTCAAGTTGCAGTGATTCAATATTTTGTGTTGACCCCCTGACTAAATAATGAGCACTATCAAGCCTTGGATTCCAGGCATCAACTGATGCTGGCAAAATCATTGCACTAAGTACTAAAATTACTAATAAAGTTGTTATCTTTTTCATAATTACCTCCTATTATATATTTTATCATATATTTGGCAAAATTAAGAGGGCATTTCCAATATTTCTTTCAGAACTTGGTATATTCATTGTAAATCCTCTCACCATCATTCTTGTAGAAGCCCCACCATCAAGGTTCATAGCCTTAACTGCCCCTAAATCCAGCATAAAATCAGCTAATTCTTCTAAACTTATACCGATACTTCTATCAGGCTGTCTCCCATCAACAGTTACTAACAGCAATTTATTGTCAGCAGTAATACCGGCAGCCGATCTGGGAGAATTCCCTGAGACCACATCTTCCTGAAATCCTTCTCGATATGAAGTAATTTTAACACTGGCATCCTCAATTAACTGAGGACCGGCACCAAGAGCATGGACTATATCGCCTGCTAGTTCTGGCTCAGGAAAAAATCTATTACTAAAAATTAGTTGATCTCCCCTTTTAAGTCCACCAAGTATATAACTTTTCTCTCCAGTTGCCTGGATAATATATCCCTCTTCTGGAACAGTACTTGGGGCTAAATTATGGCTTCGATTAACTCCAGCAATATTCCCTTCTTCATCCACAATAATTTCTACAGCATCTTCCTGCAATTGGGGAGCAGTCTCACCATAAAATTTATTTATCAAAACTGCCTGGTTACTCTCTGGCCTTTGATTAACTCTTGATATTAGTATATCCCTGCCATCAGGTATTTTTACATTAGCATGCCAGTCATAAATACCAATATCTATATTACCATATTCATCAATTAAAAGTGTAGTTCTTACTAAATCTCTAACCTTACCAGTTACTATTTCTCCATCTTTCATAAATACTCCAAGAGGCTTACCACTATACTCAAAGAAACCACCATTGATTCCAGCCAGTGCCTGATTATTTTTACCTATCTCAACTAAATCATCTAACCCGGAAATAGTACCATTGGCTAATACAGGTTTAACTTTAAATTGAGATCTATTTAAATCAAGTTCTAAAATCGTTATTTTTCTATTACCCATTAAAGTCTCTTCTTTTATCTCTTTATACTTAAGACCTCTCTGAACTCTAGCGTCAACTATTGTTTCAGTTTTTGAATAATCCCTTATATTAAAAACTTCTGCCTCAGAATTATAATCATGAACGACAGTCTCTTTATCAAATTCTCCAGAAAACCAATTAAAGAGTGTCTTAAGGTAACCTGTCTGATAAAAACCATCCTGATAAGCTATTTTGCCATTATCAATAATAAACTTGTCTTTTGTTTCTTCAACAACTTCAATAATCCTGGAGTCTGGTTTTTCAAAATTAATTTCTTCATTCATAATCCTATTATTTAGTTTATTAATATATCCATATAAATTGGTTCTCAAAAAGATTGATAGTATCTCAAGTTCTTTATTTGTAAATTCTCTATCGAAACTATTTTCTAGATCAGCAATGTTTCCGGCTACCGCTAAATTAATCGGAATAAATGAATCAAGCTTAATTTTATCATTATTCTGATTTACTTTAAAATCACCAGCAAGCCAAACACCATTAAAATAAAACTCGGCATCATTTAAATTAAGACTGGAATCCTGATAAACAATACTTCCCGAACTATCTCTAATTATAAAATTATAAGGATTTGCAATCTCTCCAACAATCCAGCCCTCAAAACCTGATTCTGCTAGTATTTTTTTATATTCTTCAGCCTTCTCCCTTGATTCAAGTTGACCTGATTGTAGTTTATATAGGTCATCTTCATATATAATTTTATTATCAGTAAAACCATACCCTATTAATTTATTTTTTATTGTTTCAACTTTCGATCTATCTGATAGGGCAATTATCTGAATAGACAAGTAATTTTCATCAACATCGTTTTCAATCATCTC
>JBNJEB010000076.1:0-7227 GCA_051745425.1 Bacillota bacterium | reverse complement strand
ATGAGAGAGCTCCACAATTCTGATAATATGCGCAAAATGATTGCAGAGATATCACTTGCCTATCAACCTGATCTTTATTTAATTGATGGCGTTGAGGCCTTTACATCTGGTGGTCCTTCCTCTGGAAATAAAGTCGATTCTAATATTTTTCTTGCTTCCAGAGATCCAGTAGCCATTGATGCTGTAGGAGTTTCTATCTTAAAGAATCTAGGCAGCACAGATATTATTATGAATACCCCGGTCTTTGAACTGGAACAGATAGCAAGGGCGGCTGAAATTGATCTTGGAATATCATCACCTCAAGAAATAGAAATAATATCTGATACAGAAGAAGGAGATATTTTAGCAGATAAGTTAAAATCTTTAATGGCTTAGTTATTCTAAGAGTTTAAGGAGGAGGTCAATATCAAAGCATTA
The DNA here is from genome assembly GCA_051745425.1 of Bacillota bacterium. Classification (GTDB taxonomy): domain Bacteria; phylum Bacillota; class Halanaerobiia; order Halanaerobiales; family Halarsenatibacteraceae; genus Halonatronomonas. The sequence continues at coordinate 6,810 of JBNJEB010000076.1, read as the reverse complement.
ACAGTTAGAGATAGTGAGGTTAGGGTTGAAAATATAGAAAAGCCAGAACCAGCAGATAATGAGGTTTTAATTAAGGTCAGGCTGGCTGGATTATGTAATACTGACTTTGAAGTTATAGCTGGCATGATTGATTTTAATGGGGTTCTGGGCCATGAATTCGTCGGCGAGGTAGTCTATGACCCTGAAGGCAAATTAGAGGGCAAGAGGGTCGTTGGTGAGATTAATATCCCCTGTTATAACTGTTCTCGCTGTGATAATAATCAATATAAACATTGCAAAAATATAAAGGCTATTGGCATGCGAGGTAAGGACGGGGCCCTGGCAGAGTTTTTAACCCTTCCCAGAGAAAACCTTCATATTGTGCCTGAAACTGTTACTGACCAGGAGGCTGTCTTTACTGAGCCAATTGCAGCTGCAGTTGAAATTGCAGAGCAGTATCACCTTAAACCCTCTGAAAAAATAATGGTTATAGGAGATGGCAAGCTTGGCTTAATTATTGCCCGTACCCTCTGGGCCCTTGGATTTAATCTTGAAATGATAGGCCGCCATCAGGAAAAACTAGATACTTTACAGCCACTTAAGATAAAGACATATCTGGAAAAATTATATCCAGAAAAAGAACCGGATATACCGGTGGTAGTTGAAGCAACTGGCAGCACATCAGGGCTGAAATCGGCTATTGATTTAGTTGCACCTGAGGGTAAAATCATTTATAAAACAACTACTGCTAAAAATCATGAGATGAATTTAGCAGGTCTTGCCATTAATGAGATAAAACTATTAGGCTCAAGGTGTGGACCCTTTAGGCCTGCCTTAAACCTATTAGAAAGAAATAATTTACATCTTGATCAGCTGGTCACTGAAGAATTTAAATTAGATAATTCTCTGGAAGCTTTAAAAGCCGCCAGAGAAAAATCATCACTTAAAATCTTAATCAGGCCCTAGGTTTTAGTTATTTTTTATACTTAATCACTGTAACTAAAATATTTGAAATAGGCATAAGTAGGATAAAGAAGGCAAATGGAGCATAATCAAAAGTAGCAACTCCTAAGACAGCTGTCATCATCAAAGCATTAACATTCCAGGGTATAAGCGGAGAGAAGACAAGGCCAGAATCACCTAGAGCCCTTGCCAATTCTCTCCGTTTGACATTTATCCGGTCATAATGGGGAATTAACATTCTTGCCGGTAGAAATACAGCCAGAAACTGATTGCAGCCCAAGATTGCAGATAAGATACTTGAAAAGACTGTAACCAATCCAAGCTTGATTTTCCCGGTAATATGGTGAACTACTGGTTTTAAGATGCTATCTAAAACCCCTAACTGTTCTAATAAGCCTCCTAAAATTACAGCAAAAATAATCAAAGATATCAATTCTAGCATACTTGTCAGGCCACCTCGGGCCAGAATATTATCGATAAATGTGATTCCAGAAGTTTCTTCAAACCCTTTAAACATAATATTTAATAGCCCGGACCAGCTCCGCTCTGTCATTGTTATTCCTAAAATCAAGCTAAAGATTATATTGACGGCCAGGTTTAAGATTGTGGGAACTTTAAAGAAAGCCAGACTGATAATTAATATCGGTGGTAATAACATCCAGACTGAGATCATAAAGTAGCCATCAAGGGCAGATGTTAATTCTGCAAACCCTCCTGCCACATCTCCAACTTCTCCTAAATTTAAGCCTATAATTAGATAAATTAAACCTGCAATAATATAAGGAAAAATAGTTGTCTGCACCATGCTTTTTACCATATCAAGGATATCGGCTTCAGCACTATGGGCTGTAATATTAGCAATTGAGGAAACAGGTGACATTCTATCCCCTACATAGGCTCCTGAGATAATAGCTCCAGCTGCCAGGGGCAGGCTCATTCCTAAAGTTTCAGCTATACTTATAAGTGCCAGACCAATAGTGCTTGCAGTTCCAACAGCTGTACCGATTGCCATGGAGACAAGAGAGGTCGAAATAAAGCTTAAGACTAAAAAGAATTCTGGATTTATAGTTTCTAAACCATAATAAATCATAGTCGGTACAGTTCCTATTGCTATCCAGAGCCCGATCATCATTCCAATTAAAAATAGGATTATAATGACATTGCCAATATTTTTAAAGCTTGAAAACATCATTTCTTCAATCTTCTTCCATTTATATCCCCAGTAAAAGGCCAGACAGACAATTATAATAATTTCAAAAAATAATGCAATCTGAATTGGTACATTCCAGATTAATACAGACATTATAATTAATAAAGCCATTGTAAATACTGGAATAATGGCCTGCTTAAAACTTAACTCCATTTTACTGCCTCCCCTAAAAATTGATCATTAACTTTTTTGATTATAGCATAAATACGCCTTAAATCAAAAATAATTTCAGGGCAATTTTTTTTATTTAAGAACTTTAATATATTAATATCTCAAATTAATTCAGTTATTATGCAGGAAAAATCAAATCTCTGTTGAACTATATTATATAAATTTTATGTTTTTTATGAAATCAAGGGGGGAGAATATATTTGGATGAAAGAATAGAATTAATTATTAATTCATGGCCTGCTTTATTAAGAGGGACTGTAATAACGATTCAATTAACTGTTCTAATTTTAATATTTGGCTTAATTTTAGGTTTGATTTTAGCTTTTGGAGAAACCTATGGAAATAAATTAATACAAAGGTTAACTGCTCTTTATGGCAAGGTAATCAGGAGTATTCCAGAGCTTGTTCTGTTACTTTTAGTCTTTTATGGTCTGCCAAATTTAGGCTTTAGGATCCGGCCCTTTAATGCTGCTGTCTTAGGACTGGGGATTAGAGCTTCTGCCTATATGGCCCAAATCTTTAGAGGTACATTTAAGTCAGTCAGCACTGACCAGATAACTGCTGCTTATTCAATAGGAATGGGAAAGTATAAGACCTTTTTTTATGTAATCTTTCCTCAGGCAATTAGAAGCTTTATTCCTCCATTTGCCAATGAATATGCCATAATCTTAAAGGATACCTCTCTAGCCTATGCAATTGGAGTAGCTGAACTTTTACGACAGGGACAATATATTATAGCGGTAGAATATGATCCACTTACAATATTTTTAATGATAGCAGTAATTTATTTTGTATTAACATTTGGAGTGACCAGGTTATTGAAGTTAATAGAATTTAAATTGAAAATACCTGGAATAGGAGCTGAGAGCAGATAATGGAAAACAAACCACTTCTTCAAGTAAAAAATTTAAAGAAAAGTTTTGGCGACAACCTTGTTTTTGATGGTATTTCTTTCTCGCTAAATACTGGAGAAAATAAAGTAATTATTGGACCCAGTGGCACCGGGAAAAGTACTGTTTTAAATTGTATTAATAGATTGATTATGCCAGATTCAGGGGAAATATGGCTGGAAGATACCGAGGTAGTGACCGCTAAAAATATCAATAAAATCAGGCAGGAGATCGGTTATGTCTTTCAGGGCTTCGGCCTTTTTCACCATCTGACTGCCAAAAAGAATGTTATGCTAGGGTTGACTAAAGTTAAAAAAATGTCTAAAAAAGAGGCTGAAGAGATTGCTAAATTTGAATTAAATCGAGTCGGTTTAACAGATGTCGATGACTCTTATCCGGCCCAGCTTTCTGGAGGTCAGAAGCAGAGAGTTGCAATAGCCAGGGCTTTGGCAATGCAGCCAAAATTAATGTTATTTGATGAACCTACCTCAGCCTTAGACCCAGAACTTATAGGTGAAGTTTTAAATGTAATGAAACAGCTGGCTCTAGAAGGCATGACTATGTTAGTTGTTACCCATGAGATGGGTTTTGCCCGTTCTGTCTCAGATGAGATTATCTTTATGGAAGGCGGCAAAATTGTAGAACAGAACAACCCTGAAGCCATGTTTAAGGGTCCAGCCAAAGAAAGAACCAGGCAGTTTTTATTTAAACTTGATGATCTTTATGGCGAAGGTGGTGAATAGAAATTGCTCGATTTTCTTTCACAGTATTTAATTATAGATATATTCATCAGTAATTTTCCCAGATTGATGAGTGGCTTAAGGTTTACCTTTACCTTAACGATAGTTGTTATGTTTTTTGGAACAATCTTTGGAGTATTACTTGCTTTAGGTAGAAGTTTTGGCTCAAAACCTGTGGCCTGGCTCTGTGCGGCCTACATTGAAATTATCCGGGGAACCCCAATGCTGGCCCAGCTATTTATTCTCTATTTTGCCCTCCCGCCATACGGGATAAGGATGACAGCAGTAACAGTTGCCTATTTAGGATTTACCATTAACTGTGCTGCCTATCAGGCTGAATATACAAGGGGGGCAATTGAATCAGTAGGCTCTGATCAGTTTAAATCAGCTTATTCATTAGGAATGGGACGCTGGCAGACTATTTTTACCATAGTTCTGCCTCAGGCAATTCGCTGGTCAATTCCTGCCTGGACTAATGAATTTATATATATCTTAAAGTATACCTCGCTGGCCTATGTTATTGGAGCACCAGATTTAATGACCCAGGGTAAATTTATTGCCAGTCGTAATTACCAGTTTTTTAGAGTTTATTTAATTGCAGCTATTATTTATCTAATTATTGTCTGGATAAGCACCTGGATTATCGATAGAGTAGAAGAGAAATTAAAAATTCCAGGATTTGGTTAAAGAGATATAAGTAAATAAAATTTTAAGTTTTAATTTAGTCAATTTTAATAAGGGGGTTAAAAGTATGTTGAAAAGAACTTTTGTTGTGATGGTAGCTCTTGCTTTAATGGTGGCTTTTTCTGGATTTACAGTTATGGCTCAAACCTATGTAGTTGGGACAAGTGCTGGTTTTCCTCCATTTGAGTATATTGAAGATGGAGAAGTAGTTGGCTTTGATATTGATTTAATGAAAGCCATTGGTGAAAGTCAGGATTTTGAGGTTGAATTTCAGGATATTAGTTTTGATTCTTTAATTCCTGGTCTGCAATCAGGTACAATCGATATTGTTGCAGCCGGTATGACAATTACTGAAGAGAGAGCCCAGGTTGTAGACTTTACTGATCCTTATTATTCTGCCAATCAGGCTGTCTTAGTTAGAGAAGATAGCGATACTAATATTACTGTTTTATATGGTGATAATCGCCTTGCAGTTCAAACAGGAACAACTGGCGACCTGTGGGTAGAAGAGTATTTACTGGACACTGAAATTTTAACTGGAAATGTAACTCATTTTGATACCTTTGTTTTAGCAGTCCAGGATCTTATTAATGAGAATGTAGACGGGGTAGTTTTGGATACTCCTGTTGCCCAGAGATATGCTGCAGACAATCCTGTTGAGATGGTTGCAGAACTTATTACCGGTGAAGAATATGGACTGGCTGTTGCTCAAGGCAATACCGAGTTGTTGGATAAATTAAATGCCGGCCTTGAAGATGTAATTGAAAGTGGAGTTATGGATGAATTATTAGAGAAACATTTCTAATAACTTAATTAAATATAATTATAAAAAGGGGCCCTGCAGGGCCCCTTTAATAAGTTATTATACTTTAAATTCTTTTATATTATCAATGACGCCATCTGCAATTTTTAGATATGCCTGAGCCAGTTCACTTTCTGGATCATCAAATATTATTGGATTTCCCTGATCACTTGATTTTCTGAGCTCGGTGTTCAGTGGAATTTCTCCCAGGAGTTCTATTCCTAATTGGCTTGCTAATTCCTTACCGCCATCTTCTCCAAAAATATAATCTTTCTGACCACAATTTGAACATTTATAATAAGCCATGTTGCTGACAAGGCCTAAAATATCTAAATCTAATTTTTCTGCCAGCTGGCCTACCCTGCCTGCTACACTGGTGGCAGTAAGTTGAGGTGTTGTAACTAAAAGTATTGAGGCATCAGAAAATTGTTGCATAATATTTAAAGGCATATCCCCGGTTCCAGGAGGAAGGTCAAATAGGAGATAATCAAGTTCCCCCCAGTATACATCTTCTATAAACTGTTTCAGGGCTCCCTGTAAGAGAGGTGCCCTCCAGATAACAGCATCACCTTTATCTTCAACAAAAGAAGCCATTGACATTACTTTAATTCCATTTTTGGTCGGTGGATAGATTTCTTCTTCGCTTCTGGCTTTTGGTTTATCTGTAAGACCAAGAATTCCAGGAACGCTAAATCCATAAATGTCTGCATCAACAATACCGACTTTTTTTCCTTTTTGTTTTAATGCTGTCGCCAGATTAACAGTAACTGTAGATTTACCTACGCCACCTTTACCGCTGGCTATAGCAACTAATCCTTCATTAATTGAACCATGATTTAAGATAATTTTTCCATCTTCAATATCATACATATAGTTAATCCCCCTAAATTATTTTTTACATATTTCTGTCCTATATAGTATAATTAAATTAGAGATTAATCTGTTGTATATTTAACAAGTGCTCGGGAGGTTATTTATGTATCCGATAAAATTCAAACCTGTATATAAAGAAAAAATATGGGGCGGAAGAAATTTAAAGAGGTTATTTAATAAAAATATTCCTGAAGGTAAAGTAGGGGAAAGCTGGGAGATTGCCTCCCATGAAAATGGCAAGTCTATTATAAAAAATGGAACTTATAGAGGGATGACCATCCAGGAATTAATTGCTGAGCAGGGTCAGCAAATCTTAGGTGAAAAAGCAGTAGATGAATATTATAATAAATTTCCTTTATTGATTAAATTGATAGATGCCCGGGATAACTTATCAGTCCAGGTCCATCCAGATGATCAGTATGCTTCTCAATATAAGGGTGGGGAATCAGGCAAGACTGAGCTCTGGTATGTATTAAATGCTGAACCAGGTGCTAAAAT
>JBNJEB010000075.1:0-7245 GCA_051745425.1 Bacillota bacterium | reverse complement strand
TGACAACATCGGCTGCCCCCTTGAGATGGCAGCTGCTACCGACACAGATGCTTACTTCTATCATTAATTAGCCTCCTTGGGAAGAACTATGATATTTGGTTGAATCTTAACAAGATTAAAAGTTTGTTGATGATTTTGTGATAATTATTACTTTCACAGCAATTGATTATATTTTAGCTGATATCTTTAATTATGTCAAGGGTTTTTGGATTCAGTTATTGATAAAATATTAAGAATATTATATAATATTAATTGAAAACGTTACCGGCAACCTTTTCATTTAATAGTTTGATATTGAATCCTGCTGGTTAAATAAAATAATTAAGGTGATTTAAATGGCAATTGGAGAAAACATTACAATAAAAGATATCGCTGAAGAGAGTGGTGTTTCTGTTACTACTGTATCCAGGGTTTTAAATGAAAAACCAGATGTTAAAGATCAAACTAGAGCTAAAGTTTTGAAGATTATTGAAGAATCCAATTATAAACCTAATGGGATGGCCAGGAGTTTAGTTATTAATCAGACTTATTCTATTGGACTGATAATTCCTGATATTAACAATCCATATTTTCCTGAAGTTGCCAGAGGTGTTGAAGATCAGGCTCAAAACAGCTCATATTCTGTTATCTTTTCAAGTACTGATAATAAATTAGAGCGAGAAAAAGAAGTTGTTGATTTGATGTTACAAAAGCGGGTAGATGGCTTGATTGTCTCACTTTCCCTGGCTAATAAAGATATTTTAAAGAAGCTGGAGGATAAGAATATACCGGTTGTACAGTTAGACCGAAAGATACCTGATTCTATTTATCCAGCGGTTATGATTGATAATCAAAAGTCTGCCTCTAAGGCAGTTCAGTTTTTGATAGATGAAGGTTATAAGAGTATTGCCCATATTACAGGAGATTTACAGACTGTGACAGGTCAGGATCGTGAAAATGGCTATAGAAATGCGATCTTAAATAATAATTTAAGATTAAATGAAGATATGATTATTGAAGGGGATTTTAGTAAAAGATCTGGTTATGATGCCATGATTCGAATAATTGAGAGAGGAAGTTTGCCTGAAGCAATTTTTGCGGCCAATGATATGATGGCTCTGGGAGTTTTAGAAGCCTGCAGAATAGCAAAAATTAAAATTCCAGAGGATATAGTATTAGTTGGCCATGATAATATTTCTATTGCAAATCTGGTCCAGCCGGCGTTAACTACTATGACCCAGCCAAAATATAAATTGGGTACGAAGGCCAGTCAGTTATTGATTGATCTTATCAATATAAAACAGAGGAAGGGTAAACTTGAAAATGATGACTTTTTTGACGATCAAATACTAAAAACGAAACTGGCTAAAAGGGATTCTACCATAAGCAGATAAGGGAGGCATCTATGGCTGAGATTGTAATTATTGGTTCGATGAATATGGACTTTGTGGTTAATTGCGATAAGTTACCTGAGCCTGGTGAGACTCTTACTGGCAAGAACTTTGCCAGACATCCTGGGGGAAAAGGAGCCAATCAGGCTGCAGCTGCTGGACTTTTAGGTGCCAGGCCATTATTTATCGGTGCCAGAGGAAATGATGATATTGGCCAGTCTCTGGAGGAAAATTTAAACCTTCAGGGTGTTGAGACAGAACTGATAATTGTTGATACTGAGACTGGAACGGCCCATATCATTGTAACTGAAGATGGCGAGAATCATATCATTGTGATTCCTGGTGCTAATGGAACCCTCGACAGTGGAAATATTCGCTCGGTGGCTGGAAAAATTAAGAATGCTGAAATTTTATTACTCCAGCTTGAGATCCCACTGGAGGCTGTAACCGAGGCTGTCAGACTGGCTGCAGAGGCTGGAACAACTGTGATTTTAGATCCGGCACCGGCTCAGGAGCTGCCAGACCAGCTTTTAGCTAAAATTGATTATCTATTGCCGAATGAGAATGAGCTTGAGAGGTTGACCGGTTTTGCTGAGTTTGAAAAAGGATGCAATGACCTTCTGGGAAAAGGAGTCAAGAATATAATTGTTACCCTGGGAGGAAATGGAGCAATGCTGGTAAATGCTGAAGGTAAAAAGAGCTTTTCTGCTCCAGAAGTTGAAGTTGTTGATACAACTGGAGCTGGTGATGCTTTAGCAGGTGCTTTTGCTGCAGCTTTAAATAAAGGCCTTAAACTTGAAACTGCTGTTCAAGAGGGTATTTATTATGGTGGGGCAGCGGTTAGTCGTCCTGGTGCCCAGAGTTCATTATTTACCAGGGAGGAATTCAATGAATTTATGAGCTCTAGATCTAAATAATAGGGGGTCTCAGTGAAATGAAAAGAGGAGAATTATTGAATACTTATATAAGTAGTTTGATAGCTGATTTAGGTCATAAAGATAAAATTGTGATTGCTGATGCTGGCCTGCCAGTTCCAGAAGGTGTTGAGAAGATTGATCTGGCAGTTAGCTGCGGTCTGCCAGGTTTTGTTCCCACATTAAAAGCAGTCTTATCTGAATATGAGATTGAGGCCGGCATATTGGCTGAAGAGATAAAATCAGAAAATCCTATGATATTAGACGAAATACTTGCGATTGTACCTTCAGCGATTGAGCCTGAATATGTTAGTCATCAGGATTTTAAGAGACTTACCAAGGACTGTAAAGCAGTTATCAGAACCGGTGAATGTTCGCCCTATGCAAATATTATCTTAGTCTCCGGGGTGACATTTTAATGGCCGCTAAATTGCTTGAAATGAAAAATATTAGTAAGAGTTTTCCTGGTGTACAGGCTCTTTCAGAGGTTGATTTTAATATAGATAAAGGTGAAGTCCATGCTTTAGTCGGTGAGAATGGTGCCGGAAAATCGACATTAATGAAAGTTTTAACCGGGATTCATCCTGATTATGAAGAAGGGCGAATAATTTATAAAGGTGAAGAAGTTAGATTTAATAGTCCTGCAGAGGCTCAAAAGGCGGGGCTGGCAATAATTCATCAGGAGTTGGAACTGATACCTGAGCTAACTGTTGCTGAAAATGTTTTTTTAGGCAGGGAGCCTGGTCGGGGCTGGATTAATAAGAAAAAGTTAAAGGCTGATACTAAAAAGATCTTTGAGGAGATGGAAATTGAGATAGATATTAATAAAAAGGTTAAGAACCTGACTATTGGAAAACAGCAGATGGTTGAGATTGCAAAAGCGATTTCCCAGGATGCTGAAATTATTGCCATGGATGAACCGACCTCTTCCCTTTCACAGCAGGAAGTACAGATACTTTTTGATCTTATAAAAGATTTGAAGGCTGAAGGAATTGGGGTTATCTATATTTCGCATCACCTTGAAGAAATCTTTGAAATTTGTGACCGGGTGACTGTTTTAAGAGATGGTAACAAAATCAAGGAACAGTTAATAAGTGAGACCGATAGAGATGACATTGTCAGACAGATGGTTGGCCGTGATGTTGAGGAAAGGTTTCCTGAATTTAATATTAGGATAGGTGATCCAATTTTTGAGGTTAAAAATTTAACAGTTCCTGGGCTGGTAGCAGATGTTTCATTTCAGGTCAAGAAAGGTGAGATTTTTGGGCTCTCAGGTTTAATGGGAGCTGGCAGGTCAGAGATTGCCAGAGCTATTTATGGCCTTTATAAGAAACAGACCGGCGAAATTTATCTGGAGGGTAGGAAACTGGATATTAACTCTCCTGGTGATGCTATTGACAATGGGATTTATTATTTGACTGAAAATAGAAAAGACGAAGGTTTGCTTCCAGAATTATCTGTAAGTGATAATATGAGTTTATCAGTACTGGAACAGCTTACATTTTTTAAAGGAGTAATTTCCAGGCGGCAAGAGAAAAAGCTTGTTAAAAATTTTATTTCAAAGCTGGATGTAAGGACTCCAGGTCCCTGGCAGTTGATGAAAAATTTAAGTGGGGGCAATCAACAGAAGGTGATTATAGGCAGAGTCTTATCGACTGATCCCAAACTTATTATTATGGATGAACCGACTAAAGGAATAGATGTTGGAGCCAAACATGAAATTTATAAATTAATGGAAGATCTGGCAGCTGATGGGGTAACAATTATCTTTATTTCTTCTGAACTACCTGAAATTTTACATTTGACTTCTAGAGTTGGTGTGATTTATAAGGGCAAATTACAGGGAATTATTGATGGTAGTGAAGCAACTCAGGAAAGCATAATGAATCTGGCGACAGGAGGTAATTGATAGTGGAGAATGCAGGGAGTAAGAAGAATTTAAAATATATTTATCAGTTTTTAGGTAAATTTAAAGCAGGAATAGGACTGCTGGCCCTGGTTATAGTTATGTCATTTTTAAGTGATAGATTTTTAACATTTCCAAATATGTTTAATATCTTTCGTCAGGTTTCAATTATGGGTGTTATGGCAGTTGGTATGACAATGGTTATTTTGTCTCAGGGTATTGATTTATCTGTCGGTTCTCTGCTGGCATTGAGTGGAGCTGTTTCTGCTGGGGTTATGGCCGGAGATGGCAATATGGTTCTCGGTATCCTTGCCGGACTTGCTGTTGGGACTGGACTTGGGTTGTTTAATGGTTTTATGATATCAAAGGCTAACTTGCCTGATTTTATTGTCACACTGGCGATGATGAGTATTGCCCGGGGGTTAACGCTGGTTTATACTGGAGGGAGACCAATTTCAGGTTTTGACCCTGCTTTTAGAATGATTGGCGGTGGCAGGATTGGTAGAGTACCTTTTCCAGTAATAATCTTTTTTGTTATAATTGTAATTGGTTATTTAATTTTGAATAAAACTACCTTTGGTAGATATATATATGCTGTTGGTGGCAACAAACAGGCGGCCAGGCTGGCTGGTATTAATACTGATCTGATAAAGTTAAAAGTTTATGCGATCAGTGGATTTCTAGCAGGTGTTAGTGGGATTATTTTAACTTCCAGGCTCAATTCTGCTCAACCGACAGCAGGTGTTGCCTATGAGTTAGATGTAATTGCCATGGTTGTTCTTGGAGGAACCAGTCTGGCTGGTGGGAAAGGCTCTGTTGGCGGAACTTTAATCGGTGCTTTAATAATTGGAGTTTTAAATAATAGTCTTAACCTGTTAGGTGTTGCTTCCTTTTATCAGGAAGTGGCAAAGGGATTGGTTATCCTGGTTGCGGTCTTGCTGGATAGTCTTCAGCACCGGGACTGAGATAATATAAATAGCTTAAAATCTTATAAGGGGGTAATATTCAATGAAGAAATTTATTGCTCTGGTTGTTGTAGTGTCATTCATGCTGGTAGCAGGTTTTGCCGGTAATGTAGAGGCTGTTCATTATGAGATTGGTCTTGCTGTTTCTACTCTTGACAATCCATTCTTTGTTGATCTAGCTGATGGTGCTGAAGAGGCTGCAGAAGAACATGGAGTTGATCTGACTATTGTTGATGCTGGAGATGATGCAGCAACCCAGATGAGTAGTGTTGAAGACTTAGTTGTTCAGGGCATGGATTTAATAGCAATTAACCCTGTTGACGGTGATGCTATTGTCCCTGCTATTGAGGGTGCTGATATGATGGATATACCTGTTATTACTGTTGATAGAGGTGCAGCAACTGATGTAGCAGTTCATATTGCCTCAGATAATGTCGAAGGTGGTCGGATGGCAGCAGAATATATGGCTGATATGTTAGATAATGAAGGTAGAGTTATTGAGCTAGAAGGTATTCCAGGAACATCAGCAGCAAGGGAAAGAGGCGAAGGTTTTAATGAAATTATGAATGAAATTGATGGCATAGAAATAATTGCCAGTCAGCCTGCTGATTTTAATAGATCAGAAGGTATGAGTGTTATGGAAGATTTATTAGAAGCCCATGAGAATATTGATGCTGTCTTTGCTCATAATGATGAGATGGCTTTAGGAGCAATTGAGGCTATTGACGCTGCTGGACTTAATGATGAAATTATGGTCGTTGGTTTTGATGCTATTGACGATGCTTTAGAGGCTGTTGAAGAGGGTACTATGGCGGCTACAATTGCTCAGCAACCAGGAGAAATGGGTAAATTGGCCGTTGAGATGGCAGTTAAGCTCCTTGATGGTGAAGAGGTTGATGAATTTGTCCCGGTACCACTTGAACTGATTACTCAATAAAGTAAATGGTATTTTCAGATAGATAATTTAATATTGTTTTAAAATTAACTGGCAGCCTGTTTGGGCTGCCAGTTTTTGATCTTAAAGGTGATTATCTGCATAACATTCAAATATTGCGCATAATTAATGCATAAAAACTTTGTGAAATATGCAAAGAGATAGGACCTGGTAAGAGTCGGGTATGGAGGGGGTCTATAGGCAGTATTTTGTATATTTATTCAGAGGGTGATCAAGTTTAAATAATACTTGCAAAAAGATTCACGATCTAATATAATGGGGTGGTAGTTTGAAATTTTTGCTAATTTAAAATTATATGAAAAGGTGATATAGGTGAAAAATATATCTTATATGGAGAAGAGTGAACTGATGCGATTTGTTGAAGATAAGTTTATTGAAATGGTTGATAATGGGTCAATATCGATGAGAGATAAAGAAGTTAAGGATATGATGAACAATAGGGATGCCAGAGATGAGTTTTTGAAAATTGCGATGTCAGATGGTTATTTAATATTGATGACAGATAATTGCCTGCGGGGGATTGAGTGTAATCCTGCAGATGGTATGGAGTATCATGAAGAATTGAATTGTGATAACTCAGCGTTGAAACCTTTACCTGAGGAAGCTTTCAGTCAGCTTTCGACTTCAATAAGGTTTGCTTTTGCTGAATTTTTATATGAAGGTCCTATTTCTGAGGAATTTCTTATGACGGAAGGTCTTCTATATGATGATTCTATTTGGTTTGTTGATGGTTTTTTATCTGGTTTATTAAAAGAAGAATCATTTACTGATAGTCAAAAAGAAAAGATGGAAAGGAAATTTGAACTCTGGTTTGAAGCCTTTGATGGTTATGATATTTCAACTTTCGAAAAATATATAATGGAAGGTTTTGATGATAGCTGGGATATTCAACTGGCTTATTTAAAGAGTTTAATGAGTCCTTTTATAGAAGATGGTTACATTGAGGATAATATTGAGAGTGAGAGATTTATTGTAAATGAGAAGTTTTATATGTCTATGGACTGGCTGGAATATGTGAAGGCCTGGTAGAGTGGGCTGAATTTTTTACTGGTAATAAATAATCAGTAAAATATTTCGAATAGGTATTTTTTCTTGTGTTTTTGCAGGATATTTAATAGTGGTGGTGAATATTAAA
>JBNJEB010000074.1:0-7287 GCA_051745425.1 Bacillota bacterium | reverse complement strand
AAAATCATCAACCCTTATAATCCTTGAAATATGAATGGTGCCGAAGGTGGGACTCGAACCCACACAGGCGTGAGCCCAACGGATTTTGAATCCGTCGCGTCTGCCAGTTCCGCCACTTCGGCACATTTATTATCCTATCATAAAATTTTTTAAAAAACAAGTCATTTGTAATCTATTTACAGGCTTTAAAGAATTATTTCTGCTATAATAAGAAAAAGTGTGAATAATTGAGCAGGGGGTGTTTATAATGACAGTAGAGGAGAAAAGTTCAGGCCAATTTAAAGTTGAATTTACCAAAGAAGCAATAGATTTTATTGAAGATAAAGAATTTGATAATATTACCATAAAGATGGTCAGACAGAGTGGTGGTTGAAGTGGCCCAACTATGAGGCCTGAGGTTCAGGCTGGAAATCCAAAAGGTCAGGAAAGAGACAATTATCAAATGATAGAAGTGGATGGAGTTAATGTTCACATTGCCAGAAGTATGAATAGGGAAAACAAGAATATTAAACTAACCATAGATGTAACAGGTTTTTGGGTTGTTAAGAATTTATATTTATCAAAAGCAGAACAATTTTAATTATTGAAAATGTCCGGGAAACCGGGCATTTTTTATTTTAATTTAATTCTCTGAACTAATTTCAGAGGATTTTCTGTTTTTATGTTGAATAAATACATTGTGAAGCTTAATATCTCTTGAGGAGGTAAATTTATGTATACTAGAGTCTCTTTATCTGAATTGCCTACGCCATTAGAAAGGTTGTCTGAGATTTCAAGAGTCTATGATAATGAATTTTATATTAAAAGAGATGATCTGGCCGGTCCTGAACCAGGTGGTAATAAAACAAGAAAATTAGAATATATTTTAGGAGAAGTTAAAAAAGAGAATGCCAATCATTTAATAACCACTGGCAGTCCATTTTCTAACCATTGCAGATTAACTGCAATGGCAGCCTTAAAGCATGGTCTCGACTGTACAATAATTTTAACAACTGACCAGGAGCCTTCTGCTATAAATTATAATGGGAATTATTTTATTTATGACCTTTTAGATGTTAAAATAAAAACTGTGCCGCCTGATAAAAGAAAAGAAGCAATGGAAACAGAGTATTCTGAGCTTAAATCAGCTGGCAAAAAGCCCTATCTTATTGAGGCTGGAGGCTATGGTAATGCTGGTACCCATGGTTATGTAGAGGCTGCTTCTGAATTGAAAGCTGATATTAACTTTCATCCTGACAGATTTGACTATTTATTTGTTGCCTCAGGAACTGGTACAACTCAGGCAGGACTTTTAGTTGGTAATTATCTCCACTATATGGCCGAATCAATTATTGGTATTAGTGTTGAAGCTGATGAAAAATCTGGCAGGAAGAAGATAGAAAACTGTATTGATGAATATTGCAAAGAAAATAATCTACCAGGAGATATAATAAAACAGGATATTATATTTATTGATAAATACAGGGGAGAAGGTTATGGTAATATAGATGATCAAGTTATTAAAATTATTAAAGAGCTAGCCAGAAAAGAAGCTATTTTGCTTGATCCAGTTTATACCGGGCAGGGTTTTTATGGAATGCTCTCGTTTTTACAAAATAATAATATCCGGAGGAAGAAAATTCTTTTTCTTCATACTGGAGGTCTGCCAATTTTATTTAACAATTCAGAAGTATTTAAATCAAACTAATAATAATTTTAAGCAGTTCAGGAGGAACAACCTAATGAAATATCCAATAAATCTTATAATAGAAAACAAGCAAAAGTTATCCCATGGAGGTAAAGATCAATTAGAATATCATGGAGAAGGGAAATTGTATAAAAAAAATGATTCTATATATTTAAGATATAAGGAAGATATTCAGGGTATGGAAGCCGCTAAAATAACAATTAAGATTAAAGAGTCGGAAGAGACGGTATTAATTAGAAGATCAGGTACCGGGAGTGGAAGTTTTAAGCAGAACTTTAAAGCAGGAGAGAGTTGTGAAGATCTTTATCATCATATTCACGGTACAGTTGAATTAAAGACCTATACAGACAAATTAGATTGTTATTTAGAAGAGGGAGCAGGAGAGATTAATATTGTCTATCAGTTATTTATTGGAGGTCAAAAGATAGGAATTAATGACTTAAAAATTTCTTTTCAGCAGATAAAATAATTGTATATTAATATAAAATCCCTGCCAGGTTAATGGCAGGGACATTTTTATGATTAATATCTATAGACAGCACCTATTTTTGAATCATCAGGCATCTGTTCGTCTGAAAGGAGATAAACCTTACCTCCATTCAAGATTGTATTTAATACTGCATAATTGTAAAGATCAAAATCATGTTCAGGTCCTTCTTCAATTATTTTATCATTGGAACGGTCGTAATTGCCTTTTTTATTAGCAGAATTTGATAGTAATAAGAATTCAACCTTACCATCAACTGTATCAGGCAAAATCTTTCCAAGTTCGTTTTCTGTCTTTTCGCTGCTGATTAGTTCATTATATTTTTTAATGGCAGCTTCTTTTTCTTTATCTAACTCAGGGAGTATGATTTCTATAGCCTGCTCAAAAATTTCGTCTTTTGTCATCTTATCTGGACTACCCTTAACAAATTCAGTTAAAAGATTATCATAGCTATTAGCCCGTTCATAATAAGGATAGATTTCTTCAACACACATTAAGGCAAGAGGTGAGCCAAATTGATTAAGATAAGGTGTGACAGCCTCATCAACAAGTCTAAAATACTGGAGTAAATCCTCCTCAGTATCGCCTTCCACACCACCTTTGCCATGATAAATTCCTGTATCGCCACCAGGAGAACTGGATGCTCTCTGAATATTTACTTCAATATCACCAGTTTCAAATATTTCTTCAAAACTTGCAGGTAAATCTTCAAGTTCGACTTTTTTAATGTCTTCACCATCACAATAAAATAACCTGGTATTATTACGACTTAATGTTAAAAGATAAAAATTATTATCTTCAAAAACTGCCGGTACAATTTGACGGAAATCAAAATTTTCGCCAACTTTAATTTCCTCTTCAAATTTGACTGGCAGTCTATATGATTTATATTGATCAGGAGAAATATAGAATGCCAATCCCTGACTTTGATTATCAAGCCAGAAATTTTTATCATTCTCTAAACCTACCAGTGGTTCTAAGATATCATCTATTTCCTTATCGTTCATCCCCCAGTTATCCTTCAATTTTTTTTTGGCAGTCCTGGTAAGATTTTTGAATCTAATTTTCATCTTGTTGTAGGCATTTCCCTCTGATTTTTCAGTTGGCATATACATGCTAATGCAGGGTTGATTAGTTTCAGATATTAACTTCTTGACTTCTTCCTTAGTAATTTTATCCATCTAACACCCTCCTTAAACATATTCTTGTACAGTCTTCAACTAATTAATACTCTGTTGTAATTATATTATAATATATGTTTAAATAATCTGCAATCTATAATAAACATAAAAAATACCCCTGAGCTATAACCAGGGGCATCAATGCAAAATATTATTAATTAATACCTTTTGCAACCCTTGCAACTCTGGCTGCAAGTCGTTTGACCATCTTTAACTCAGATTCATTGGGGAATCGACTTCCATCTGGTCCAGCAACAGTAGAAGGTCCATAAGGCGAGCCACCCTGGAATTCAACTTCATTTAATTCTGGATTCTGGGCATATGGTGTACCAACAAAGATCATACCTAAATGGAGCATCGGTATTAATGAAGAGAGAATAGTGCTTTCCTGACCGCCATGTAAAGTATTACTACTTGTGAATATTCCAGTTACGGTATCTTCTAAATCACCATTGGCCCATAATCCGCCAGATGTATCCAGTACCTGCTTTACCTGGGCAGGCATATTACCGAATCTGGTTGGGATACCCCAGAGGATGCCATCTGCGTTTTTAAGGTCTTCCTGGGTAACTTCAGAAATTTCTTCCTGTTTTTTCTGAGCATTAATATAGGCTTCCTGTTCTGACATAGCCTTTTTTGCTGATTCAAATTCAGGGACTTTTACCAATTTTACATTTACATTTTCAAGATTTTTAGCTTCATCTCTAGCAGCTTTTGCCATTTCAAAAACATGTCCATAAGAACTATAATAAACAATTAATAATTCTGTCATTAATTTAACCTCCCTGGAACTTTATTTATATAATTATAATCAATTTCTATCATTAATTATAAGTTAGTTGCCTGGGTTTTTCTGTAATTAATTTTACATTCACTTAGTTTTGTTACTTTTGATTTTATTGTAATATATAATATTATTAGATTTTCAATGTTTAAGTTTTAAGTATTATTATTATTTCTATCAGCAGCAGAAATTAAAACGAATAAAATTTTTGGCTCAATTATTTCATTTAAAATAGTCAACCTTAAATTAATGCGTTTAACCACTAATTCTGCCGATTCCAGTTTAGTTTCTGGTAATAAAATCTCTAATAAATTTTAATATAAGAAAATTATTTGAGACTATGAATAATCTTTAAAAGTTGATATAATGAAAACACGTATAAATTTGGAAAGGGAGATTTATAATGATAATAATCATTTTAATAATATCTACTGTCTTTATATTGAATTTATTTCAATTCTTAAAAGCTAAATTTTTCCCTGAAAATACTCCGGATTATGGATATTTTAAGTTAATCGATAAACCAATAAATATTGGTCATAGAGGTGCTTCAGGTTATTTTCCAGAGAATACTAAGATTTCTTTCGATCAGGCATTAAAAATGGGGGCTAAAGGCTTAGAATTTGATCTTAAAATGACTTCAGACAATATAGTTTTGGTTTTTCATGATGATGATACTATGCGAATGACAGGAAAAAAACTTGAAATAAATGATACTGAATATAATCAGATAAAAAAATTAACTATTCTAGAAACCGAGAATGAAAAGATTCCATTATTTAAGGAAATTCTAAATAAATTCTCTAATATACCAATGGTAATTGAACTTAAAGATACTGGTCAAAATGTTGTTGAAAAAGTAGCTGAGATTATAAAAGAGACTGATAGTGAAGGCCAGGTATTACTGGGGAGTTTTCATGAAGAAACTATTAATGGAGTTAGAGAAGCTTTACCAGAGGTTCCAACAGTTGCCTGTGAAAGAGAGGCATTTTTATTTTATATTTTATCACACTTTGGTCTGGCTGGCTTTTTAAGTTGGAGTTTTGAAGGGTTTGCAATACCTACTAAACATGGTAATCTGCCAGTTTTAACCCCGCCTTTTATTGCTGCAGCAAAAGCTAAAGGCATAGGTCTATTTATCTGGACAATTAATAATAAACAGACTATGGAAAAGTTAATTGAATTAGGAGTTGACGGGATTATGACTGATTATCCAGATAAGATGAATGATATTTCCTGTTAGTGGTTAAACTTGTTAATGAAATCTTATTTTGTTATAATTATTCTGTTAGTTTAATGTTATTTTTTATGGAGGTTATCTTAGATGTTAAAATATATTAAGAAGTTTTATTCAAAACCAGGATTATTTATTGTAGATCTGATTTTTTTGAATTTATGTTTAATAGCAAGTTTTTTCCTGCGGTTTGAATCTAACTGGATATTTTATTTTGAAAATCATTTTATACTTGCAATATCCTTTTTAGGAATAGGTGCATTTTATATTTCTAATTTGTATAATAGGGTTTGGAAATACGCCTCAATTGGAGAATTGAAATCAATAGTTAAGAGTGCAGCTATTATTAATCTTTTATTTATGACTTATACATATTTTCTGCAGATTAATCTGCCAAGATCTATCCCACTTATAAACTTTATGGCTTTAGTTTTTGTCCTGGGAGGAGTTAGGTTTGCTTTAAGGATCTTAAAAGATCATTTAGAACATAAAAGAAATAAATCTCCAGAAAGTCATGTTTTAATAGTAGGTGCTGGAGATGCTGCTGAAATGATTATTAGAGAGATGTATAAGCATCCAGAATTAAATAAAGCAATAGTTGGTCTTATTGATGATGATCCTGAAAAGAAGGATCTTGAGATTCATGGAGTAAAAGTAATCGGTAACCGCTATGACATTCCAGATATTATTTCAGAGTATAGAATTGATGAAGTAATTATTGCTATTCCTTCTGTCCCAGGTACAGAGATTAAAGAAATTTATAGTCTATCCAGCAGAAAAGACAAGGTCTCAGTAAAAACAGTTCCAGGGGTTTATGAGATTATTCAGGGGGATGTTAATTTAAGTCAACTTAGAGAAGTTAAAGTTGAAGATTTATTAAGAAGAGATCCGGTTGAACTAAAAACAGATAAAATCAAATCATATATCAAAGATAAAATAGTTTTAATTACAGGAGGAGGTGGCTCTATAGGCTCTGAATTATGCCGCCAGGTGGCTAAATTTAAGCCACGACAGGTTATTATATTTGATATCTATGAAAATAATGCATACTTGCTCCAGAGAGAATTGATGGAAAATAATCCTGACATTGATGTTAGAACAATTATTGGAAGTGTTAGAGATATTGATAAATTAAATTATCTATTTGCTCGCTTTAAACCAGAAGTAGTCTTCCATGCTGCCGCTCATAAACATGTACCATTAATGGAGAATAATCCAGGTGAAGCTGTGAAAAATAATATCTTTGGAACAAAAAATGTTACTGCTATGGCTGATAAATATAACTCAGAAAAGTTTGTCTTAATCTCAACGGATAAAGCTGTTAATCCTACTAATGTAATGGGAGCTACCAAACGGATTGCTGAAATGGTTATTCAGAATTTCGATGCCAGGTCTCAGACTAACTTTACTGCAGTAAGATTTGGGAATGTTTTGGGGTCTTGTGGGAGTGTTGTCCCAATCTTTAAAGAACAGATATCAGAAGGAGGTCCTGTAACAGTTACTCATAAGGAAGTTACAAGGTATTTCATGACTATACCTGAAGCTGTTCAGTTAGTGATGCAGGCAGGTTCCATTAGTAATGGAGGAGAAGTTTTTGTTTTAGATATGGGAGAGCCTGTTAAAATTCTTGATTTAGCAAGAGATTTAATTTCCTTAAGTGGTTTAGAACCAGGTAAAGATATTGAGATAGAAATAACTGGATTACGTCCAGGAGAGAAACTACATGAAGAGTTGTTAAATGAGTCTGAAGATAATAAATCTACAGAACATCAAAGAATCTTTATCAGTAATCTTGCTAAAATTTCTGAATTTAGTTTAGATCAAGAACTTGATGCTCTGTGGCAATTATTAGATAGTGATAACAATCAGAGATTAATTAATAAACTGGTCGATATAGTTGGTACTTATAAACCA
>JBNJEB010000073.1:0-7425 GCA_051745425.1 Bacillota bacterium | reverse complement strand
AGAACGCAGGTTCATCTTCAAGCCTTTTTTCATTAAATTGTGAACTATTGTTTGTTAAATTTATTATAATATGATATAATATTACCATCAATTATTATTAATTGGAGGGATAATATGAATGATCTTAGTGATAGGCAAAAGCAGATTTTAGAACATATTATAGATGAATATAATACTAAAGGTTATCCACCTTCTGTAAGAGAAATTGGTAAAGCGGTTGGATTAAAATCTCCAGCATCTGTTCATAATCATCTTAAAACTTTAGAAAAGTTAAATTATATAAAGAGAGATCCAGATAAACCAAGAGCTATTGAAATATTAAAAGGTAATAAGGAAAAAGTTAAAACTGAGGAAATAGTAAATATTCCTATATTAGGGAAGGTAACTGCCGGAGTTCCAGTTTTAGCTGAAGAAAATGTAGAAGATTATTTCCCTCTTCCCATTAATTATTTTAA
The DNA here is from genome assembly GCA_051745425.1 of Bacillota bacterium. Lineage (GTDB taxonomy): Bacteria > Bacillota > Halanaerobiia > Halanaerobiales > Halarsenatibacteraceae > Halonatronomonas. Next base: position 6,970 of record JBNJEB010000073.1, on the reverse strand, counting down.
ATCAGGAAATAGTGATGTTTTCATGTTGCAGGTAGATGGTCAGAGCATGATTAATGCAGGTATTCATGATGAAGACTATGTTATTGCAAAAGAAACTAAACATGCTAAAAATGGAGATATTGTTATTGCTTTATTAGAAGATGAAACTACAGTTAAAAGATATATAAAAAAATCTGATTATGTTGAACTGCTACCAGAAAATGATGATTTTGAACCTATTAAAACTACTAATGTTAAAATATTAGGTAAGGTTATTGGACTTTTTAGATCAATAAATTAAAATTTAATAGTTAATAAGAAAGGTTGCCCCAATAATTATATCGGGACAACCTTTTTACATTAAAAAATAAAGTCTGATATTAAATTGCCTGTCTTCCTTAATTCATTAAAAGCTCTAAGCTTTTGCCCCTGTTCATAATAATTTACTCCTAATAATAATCTAGTATATTGATTATTTTCAATATTTAATGATTTATTTAAATTATCGTGAGCTTCTTCATATCTATTTGCTTCAATTAATGCTGCAGATTTATAATTAAGTGGCCAGATATTATTCGGGTCTTTTTCAATTATTTTATCAAAATAATCAATAGCATCATCGTATTCATCAAAGATCACATGATAAAAGGCATGATAATTTAGATATAAAAGCTTATCTTTTTCTTTATTAATTTTATCTATTTCATCATTAAACATTTCATCGAATTCATCTTTAGATAATTCATCCTTAAATTGATCTATAATTTCCATAGTTTCATTAATCATACCTAAATTTGCCATAGTAATTGTTTTATAATAACTATTAGCTAATGAATCAGGGTTTTCAGTATATTTTTTTTCAGCCTTTTTATAATGCTGTTCCCAATAATCTTCTTCTGCTAATGAAATACTCGGGAAAAGAATAGTGACACAGATTATAGTTATTATAATTAGTTTATATTTATTTTTCAAAAGTTAATCATCCTTTAAAATATATTGTTATTACTTAATCTTTCTAATGCTTCCTCTATTCTTTTTTCATTAACTGTTAAAGCAATTCTGACAAACTTGTCTCCTTCTTTTCCATAACCAATTCCAGGAGTAAAAAATACACCAGTTTTTTCGAATACTTCTTTAGAAAATTCTTCTCCACTTGAATAATTCTCTGGAATTTCAGCCCAAATATAAAAAGTTGCAGTGTTTTTACTTATATTCCATCCTAATTCATTTAAACCAGAAACAATTTTATCTCTCCTATTTTTATAAACCTCACATGTACTTTCAATTGCAGAGTCTTTTCCCTTAAGAGCAGTAATAGCTGCTTTTTGAATTGCTTCAAAAATTCCAGAATCAATATTAGTTTTAATTCTTCCTAAAGCATCTATAACCTTTTTATTACCAACAGCCCAGCCAACTCTCCATCCAGTCATATTAAAGCTTTTTGATAAAGATCCAAATTCAATTCCAACATCTCTTGCTCCTTCAACTTCCAAGAAACTCAAAGGCTTGTTATCTTCATAATAAATTTCAGAATAGGCTGAATCGTGAGCTATAATAAAATCATATTTTTTAGCATAAGAGATCATTTTACTAAAAAATTCTTTATTTGCTGTTGCTGCAGTAGGATTGTTGGGGTAATTTAAAAATAATAATTTTGCTTTTTTTAAGATAGCTTCATCTACTGAATCCAGATCAACTAAAAAATTATTTTCTTTATTTAGGGGTAATTTTTCAACCTTGCCCCCTGCTAATAGTGATGCAGTATTATAAACAGGATATCCAGGATCAGGTATTAAAGCGTAATCTCCTTCATTAATATAACAAAATGGTAAATGGGCAATCCCTTCTTTAGAACCAATTAAAGAAATAACTTCTGAATCAGGATCTAAATCAACAGAAAATCTATTCTTATACCATTTAGATACGGCATTTCTATATTCATATAAACCTTCATAAGAAGGATAACTATGCGTTGACGGATCCTGGACAGCTTCGATCATACTATTAACAATATAATCAGGAGTTGGTTGATCAGGATCACCTACTCCAAAACTAATTACATCAACGCCTTCATCTTTAGCCTTATTGATCATCTTATCGATTTCTGCAAATAAATATGGTGGTAAATTTTTTACTCTTTTAGCTTCTTCCATTATAAGCACCTCTTAAATTATTATTATTGTTAGTCTTTATTATACATTAATCTTACCATTAAAGACAAGTCTAGATTCTCCTTGAATATAAACTCCATCATTATCCCAAATAACCTCTAAATTACCTCCAGGTAATTCAACTAAAGCTTTTTTATCTACTAAATTATTTAATGAAGCAGCAACTAATGTTGCAGCTGCACCAGTGCCACATGCCAGGGTTGCTCCTGCTCCTCGTTCCCAGACATTTAGCTTTATTTTGTTTTTACCAGATATAGTTGCAAATTCTACATTTGTTTTTTCCGGGAATAATGGGTGGTTCTCAATTTTAGAGCCAATATCTTTCCAGTTTAATTCATCAATATCTCCATCTATAAAAATAACAGCATGAGGATTTCCCATTGAAATCATATTAAACTCAAATTCATTATTATCAATAATAATTTTGTGATTTAAAATTTTATGATCTTCTTCTATTTCAGGTAAGTTTATAGCTAAATCTTTATTTTTTAAAGCTGGCTTTCCTAAATTAACACTAATAATTGAAGACCTATTATTCTTATTATAATTTATTATCTCTGGAATGATTTTACCGGCTTTTGTTTTTATAGCCAATTTATCTTTACTGGCTAAATTATATTCTTTAATATAATGAGCAATACATCTAATTCCATTTCCACACATTTCTGCTTCAGATCCATCAGAATTATGGATAATTACTTCAAAATCATAATCAGGATCTTTTGTCTTATTAATTTCTAAAATTCCATCTGCGCCAACTCCAAATCTTCTTTTACAAATATATTTAATTTGCTCTTTATCGTTAAATTCAACTTTTTCTTCTCTATTATCAACTACTAAAAAGTCATTTCCTAATCCATGCATTTTAGTAAACTTAAATTCCATTTTGATTCACACCTTTCAAAATAATCAAACTTGCTGCAGGCTGATTTAATAATATATGTTAATAAATCTTTTTCATACCAGTAATCTGGATTAAGCCAGATATTTTTGGGATTTCTTCTTAAAAATGTTAGTTGTCTTTTAGCTAAATGGCGGGAACCCTGTTTAATATTTCTGACAGCAGTTTCTTTATCAATTTTTCCATCTAAATATGCTTTAATTTCTTTATATCCAAGGGCCTGACTGGCAGTTCGACCTGGACTATAATTATTAAATAAATACTGGACTTCTTCAATTAATCCCTTTGAAAGCATTTGATCAACTCTATTGTTTATTTTATGATAGAGCGATTTTCTTTTTCTTTTAATTGCAAATTGTAAAAAATTATAGCGACTTTCTTTTCTATTCTGTTTAAATTCAAAGTATGAGCGAGTTCTTCCAGTCATATGAAAAATTTCAATAGCCCTGGTCACTCTTCTGGTATCATTAGGATGTATTCTTTCAGCATACTCAGGATCTATCATTTTCAGGTAATTATGCAATTTAATTTTATCAATAGTCTTTAATTCTTTTTTATATTTTTTACGAAAATCACTATCTGGTAAGTATGGCAACATAAAACCCTCGACAACAGCCTTGATATACATAGTAGTTCCACCGACTAAGATTGGGAGTTTACCTCTTTGAGTTATTTCACTTATTTTTCGATCGGCCAGTTTTTTATATTTAGCAACGGAAAATTCTTCATTTGGATTACAAATATCGATTAAATGGTGGGGTATTTCTTTTTGGATATCCTCTGAAACCTTATCAGTTCCTATATTCATATACTTATAAATCTGCATTGAATCTGCAGATATTATTTCTGCATCTAATAATCTGGCTAATTTAATAGAAAGTCCAGTTTTTCCACTTGCAGTTGGACCAGTAATTATCAATAAATCTGGTTTTTCAATCATATCTTTCCACCTTCTGTTTTAACTCATCAATAGAAAAATCTATAATTATTGGTCTATAATGAGGACAATAATATGGGTTTGATGTGTTAAATAAGTCTTCTATTATCTTTTTCATTTCAGAATCAGAAAGATATTTACCTTCTTTAACAGCCTTTCTGCAAGAATTATATTTTAATAATTCATCTACTAATTCATTATTTTTAGCAATTTTAGTAGTTTCTAATAAATGATTAATTAAATCATTTATACTTTCTTCTGGGTTTTTATCCTTGATAAAATCTGGCACAGAAGCTACAGCATATTGGGATGGCCCAAACTCAACAATCTTAAAACCGAATTCAGTAAGTTCACTTTTGATTTCAGCCAGTATTTCTTTTTCCTGGGCATTTAAATTTAATTGAATTGGAGTTAAAAGCATTCTGCTGTTATTTGCCTTATTATTAATTTTCTCTTTTAGACCATCATAGATAATTCTTTCATGGGCATTGTGTTGATCAACCAATAAAACGCCTTGATTGGTTTCTACAATAATAAATAATTTATGCAACTGGCCTAAGATATTTCTTATTTCTAAATTTTTATTTTGGTTGTCTATATTACTTGTTTCATCTTTATAATTTTTGTCTTTTAAGTTATTTTCATAAGAGAAGTCATTTTTAGATCTATCATTATTTTTATTTGAATTCTCTTTGATGATATTGCCGGTAAGTTCTAATCTAGATGGAAGATATTCAACCTCTCTTTTTAAACTTTTGTTATTATTATTGGAACTAGATTTTAGATTTGTTTTATTTTGATTATAAATATTATTTTTTTCTTTACTAAAACCTGTGTTTTTGGATTTTTGTTTATTTTTTATCAGTATATCTTTAATATTATTTTTAATCGTTTTCTTAATATCTTTACCTCTGCTAAATTTAATTTCTCGTTTAGTCGGATGTACATTTACATCAACTAAAATTGGATTTAAATCTATATGCAGAAATATTAAAGGATACTTTTTTATTCCAAAGAGCTCTTTATAAGCTTCTTCTACAGCCAATCGCAGGAATTTATTATAAACAGGTCGTCCATTTACAAAATAATATTGATGCTGTCTCGATGATCTTAATATATCTGGATCAACTACATAACCAGAAACCTCAATAAAATTATCTTTGAATTCGATTGGGATTAATTTATCAAAAACATTTTCACCATAAACACTATAAATAACATCTTTTAAATTCTTATTTCCAGGTGTTGTAATAGTTCTATTACCATTATGCTCTAGAGTGAATTTAACATCAGGCCTGGCAAGGGCAGCAGCAGTAGTTATTCTACTAATATGGGCTGCCTCTGTAGAGGTTTTTTTAAGATATTTATATCTTGCAGGTGTATTAAAAAATAGGTCATTAATAGTTATTTCTAGACCCTCATTATATCCAATTATATCTCTGTCAACAATTTCTCCACCCTCTAAAACCAGTTTAACCCCTTCTTTTTCCTCTCTATGACAGGTTTTAGCAACAACCTTTGCAACTGCAGCAATACTTGCCAGAGCTTCGCCTCTAAACCCCAGTGTTCTCAAAGAATATAAATCATCTACATTTTCAATTTTACTGGTAGCATAACGAGAAAAAGCTAATTCTATTTGCTCACTTTTAATGCCCTTACCATTATCATTTACCTTAATTAGATCTTTACCACCATTTTTAATTACAATTTCTATTTTACTGGCATCAGCATCAAGTGAATTTTCTATTAGTTCTTTAACAACAGAAGCTGGCCGTTCTATAACTTCTCCTGCAGAAATTTGATTGGCAATCTGCTCAGATAATTTTTTTATATCTTTCATAAAATCTATTCATCTCCTGTTAGATCCTGTTTAAATTCATATAATTTTTCTAAAGCCTTAATAGGAGTTAAATTATTTATATCCAGATCTCTAATTTCATTAATGATCTTTTCTTCATTTTCTGGATACCCAAATAATTCTAGCTGTTCATTATCTAATCTGTTAAAATCTCTTCCATCAATTTCTCCGTTATTATTCTCTAATTTATTTAAAATCAAATAAGCCTGCTGAATAATTTCTTCAGGCAAACCTGCAATTTTAGCTACTTCAATCCCGTAACTATCATCAGCAGAACCTGGTTCGATTTTATGTAAAAATTTCACTTCATTATTTTCTTCAGTAACGATTACATTTAAATTTTTAATGCCCTTATTTTTATTTGCCAGGACAGTTAATTCATGATAATGAGTAGCAAATAATGTTCTAGCACCAATCCTATCAGGATCATTTATATAATTGCTAATAGCCCAGGCCAGGCTCATACCATCATAAGTGCTGGTACCTCTGCCAACCTCATCTAAAATAATTAAACTCCTAGCAGATGCATTATTAATAATATTGCTGACCTCATTCATCTCCACCATGAAAGTAGACTGACCGGTTGATAGATCATCACTGGCCCCAACCCTTGTAAATATGCGATCAACAAGCCCTATCCGGGCAACTCCAGCAGGAACAAAGGAACCAAGCTGGGCCATTAAAACAATTAATGCTACCTGGCGAAGATAGGTGGATTTACCTGACATATTTGGCCCGGTAATGATCATAAACCTATTATTTTTCCTGTCCAGACGACTATGGTTGGGTACAAAATCAACATCATCAATAATTTCAACTACAGGATGCCTGCCTTCAGTAATGGAAATTGTATCTCCATTATCAACTTCAGGACAGATATAATTATTTTCAGCAGCGACCTCTGCAAGTGAAATCAGAACATCTAAAGTTGCAAGCTGTTTTGAAGTTATTTTGATTCTTTCCAGCATTTTATTAGCTTCTTTTCTAAGTTCAGTAAATATTTCATATTCAAGTTCATTTATCTGATCTTCAGCCCCTAAAACCTGGGCTTCTTTTTCTTTAAGCTCAGGGATTATATAACGTTCACTATTGCTTAAAGTCTGCTTTCTTTCGTAATCATCTGG
>JBNJEB010000072.1:0-7475 GCA_051745425.1 Bacillota bacterium | reverse complement strand
TGAATAAAATAATCCTTCTGGTATACTCATGATTTTAGCCTCCTAAAATAATTTTATTTATATAAATGGTAATTCTACTACTTTAGCTTTAACTTCCCTCTTTCTTATCATTATACTAATTTCTTTACCTGTTTCTACAAATTCTTTTTGCAAATAACCCATACCTATATTTTCATCAAGTGTTGGAGAAAAACTACCACTGGTAACAAAACCTGCTTTTTTGTCACCTACTTGAATTTCATAGCCATGACGAGCTATACCTCTATCTTTTAATATAAATCCAACAAGTTTGCGTTTAATGCCAGCATCTTTAATTTCAAGTAAAGCTTGTTTTCCATAAAAATTTTCTTTATCTAATTTAACTGTCCAACTAAGACCGGCTTCTAAAGGATTGGTCTCTTCGTTAATATCATTGCCATAAAGACATAAAGCAGCTTCTAATCTCAAGGTATTTCTACAACCTAAGCCTGCAGGCATAATTCCATGTTTTTCTCCTGATTCCATTATAGAATTCCAGGTCGCTTCTGTATCTGAAGGATTCAGATACAGTTCAAAGCCATCTTCACCAGTATATCCTGTTCTGGAAATAATCATCTCACGCCCATCAACTTCTCGATTCGTCAATCTAAAAGGTTTAATCTGTTTTAAGTCAAAATCAACAAGTGAATTTAATACCTCTTCTGATTTTGGCCCCTGTAAAGCCAGTAAGCAATAATTATCAGATACATCCTTTACATTAGCAGTATCTGGAGCCTTTTCAGAAACCCACTCAAAATCTTTTTCTTTATTTGATGCATTAACAACCAGCAAATAATGATCTTTTTTAATACGATAAACAAGAAGATCATCAATGATTCCGCCATTTTCATAACACATTGGCGAATAAACAACTTTTCCAACTTCAACATCAACCTGGTTTGTAACCAATTGATTGACATAAGAACTTGCACCAGAACCAGTAATTTCTATTTCCCCCATATGAGAGACATCAAAAAGACCACAATTATTTCTAACTGCCTGATGTTCATCAATTATTCCTGTATACTGGACTGGCATCTCCCAGCCTCCAAAGTCAATCATCTTAGCACCAAGATTATGATGAAATTGGTTCAATTCTGTTTTTTTCAAAAGATCCACCTCCTAATATATAAGCAATATTGAAACAATTGAAAATATATAAGCAACATAATCATACTTTAACTAGAAATTATTGTGCAAAATTATACAACTAAAGGGGAGGCCAGAAAAATTCCAGCCTCCCCTGTTCAGTACAATGTCCAGAGCTCCGTCCAATCAGGATTCTTATGCCTGAGAGTTTCAGTCTCTTTTAAAGACCTTGCCCCTTCGGCGCTCTGTAAATACAAAGCTCTCTCCTGAAATTCTTCCGGATACTTTTATTAAATTTATGTTGCTTATTATTTATATTCGTAATAAAAGTTAAAATTCCTGCTTATTTTAAAATATTTTTTAATTTATTTTAAAACAATCAAGTAAACATTTCAAATATATCTTCTTTAAAATCTTCTCTTGCTAAAATCACAATCATATCTCCAGCACACACATTAGTATTACCCCTGGGAACAATTGGTTTATCACCTCTTAAAATTGATACCAATACTACTTCAATTGGCAAATCTAAATTTTTAAGTTTTTTATTGACAGCTTTTGCCCCTTCTTTTACTGATACTCTAAGCATTTCAAGATTATCATGATTTTTAGTTAAAATTCCTTTTAAATCTTGCATAGCAACTTCTTGATCAACTAAAGCAGTTAAAATTGATGAGCTACTTATAGCAACATTCACACCCAACCAATCAAATAACCTTTCATTCCCTGGTGTATTCACTCTGGTAAATGTTCGTTTTACATCATATTGCCTTTCTGCTAATTGACATATCACTAAATTATCCTGGTCATCTTCAGTTACAGGAAGAACAACATCAGCACCTTCGATCCCGGCTTCTTCAAGTATTTCAGGTTTAGAACCATCTCCACAGATTACCCTGATTCCATACTTATCCCTGATTCTGTCACATTTATTTCTATCCTGTTCTATAAGAACTATCTCATATTTATCTTTGAATTCATTTGTTAAATATCTTCCTATCTTTCCTCCACCTACTATTATTACTTTCATTATTACACCTCTATATCTATATTATGATGTTTCACGTGAAACATCATAATAATGCTTATAGCTTTTAAAAACCTCAACTTTTATTTAAAAAATAAAATGTTCCACGTGAAACATTATAACTAATTTAAACTATTCACCAATTTTTCTAGTCTTTCAAGATCTTTAGAATATATAATCAGACGATTTTGATTATCAATCCTGTTTGCTTCAGCCTCCAAGCCTGTGATTTCAGAAAATTTTTCAGCTAACCTATTTAACTCTCTATTATAAATATTGTTTTGGGCTTCGGTTTCAATTTTTGAATTCAAATCCCCGTCTTCAGAACTTTTATTTGCTTTATTATGAATTTCATCAATTAAATCTAACTCATCCAGGATATCATCATCTTCACTAATATTATCATTATTTTTTCTTTGTTTCTTCGCCTTGATATCAGCAACTAACTTTTCAGTTTCCCTAACATTCATAGCTTTATTTAAAACTACTTTCATAGCTTCTTGTTGTTCTTCTTCTGATGAAAGTCCTGCTAGAGCTCTGGCCTGCCCTGATGATAAATCGTTTTCAAGTAATTTAACCTGAACTTTTTTAGATAATTTTAACAATCTAAGAGAGTTAGTTATTGTAGAACGACTTTTCCCTAACCTATCAGCCAATTCAGCCTGTGTTAAATTAAATTCATCAAGAAGTTTCTGAAAAGCTCTTGATTCTTCAAGAGGATTTAAATCCTCGCGGTGAATATTTTCAATTAAAGCAAGTTCCATCATCTTCTCTGGAGCCATTTCCTGTATTATAGAAGGGATTTCTTCCAAACCGGCAATACGTGCGGCCCGCCATCTTCTTTCTCCAGCAACAAGATAATAGCCCTTTTCATTAGGAGTTAATATGATCGGCTGAATAACACCATTGGCTTTAATAGACTCAGCTAACTCAGACAAATCAGATTCATTAAACTCTTCTCTTGGCTGATACGGGTTAGCTTCGATCTTATCAAGATCAATATTTCTAAAGCCAGCTGCATCTTTTTTACTATCATCACTAATTAAAGCATCAAGACCTCTGCCTAATCTTTTCTTTTTAACCATCATTTAAAACCTCCTGGGCCAGTTTGCGATAGGCTTTAGCACCTGAAGACCTGTTATCATAACTAATGATTGACTGACCAAAACTAGGCGCTTCACTAAGTCTGACATTTCTTGGAATTACTGTTTCATAAATTTCATCAGAAAAATGATTTTTTACTTCATCTGCAACCTGATCAGAAAGATTTGTTCTGCTATCATACATAGTCAGAAGAACTCCTTCAAGTTCTAGTTTGCTATTCAAATTATTTTGAACTAACTTGATTGTCTCCAATAATTGACCAAGCCCTTCTAAAGCATAATACTCGCATTGAATAGGAACAATTACACCATCAGCAGCAGTTAAAGCATTTAATGTTAGTAAACCTAAAGATGGAGGGCAGTCAATTAAAATATAATCATAAGTATCAATATCACCATCTAAAGCTTTATTTAACCTGCTTTCCCTGGATATCTGTGATACCAATTCAATTTCTGCACCAGCTAAATCTATATTCGCAGGAATAATATCTAATTTAGATTCTTTAACAGAAATTATTACATCAGAAAAATCTACATCCTCAAGCAAAAGGTCATATATAGAATATTCGACTTCTGTTTTATCAATTCCAAGCCCACTACTGGCATTACCCTGAGGATCTATATCTACTATTAATACTTTTAGTCCCTTTTCAGCTAATGCAGCCCCTAAATTTATTGCTGTAGTGCTTTTCCCAACTCCACCCTTTTGATTTACTATAGCAAGTTTTTTAGCCATCTAATCACTCTCCTGCCCTACTTGATCCCGCTTGATTCTAATATGAAATTCAACTGCATCTTCTGATTCTGATCGTTCCACCTTAAAATTAGCACCAGCTTCATCAAGTTGGTCAATAGTCTTTTCGATAGTATTTACATATAACCGAATATCGGCAAAAGCGCCAGTGATTTTACTTTTTGAATCTTGAGGTTTTAATTCTAAACTATTTTTTTTGTTATTAACAAGTTTTTCTGTTTCTCTAACATTTAAATCTTTTCTAACTACTTTTTCAACTATATCTAACATATCATCTTTATTATCCAACTTTAATAAAGCTCGAGCCTGCCTCTCATTAAGGCCACCTTTTTGAATTACATGTAAAATAGACCCAGGAAGATTGAGTAATCTTAATTTATTGGCTATAGTCGATTGAGCCTTACCAATTCTTTCCGCTAATTCAGTCTGAGTAAGATTAAATTCTTCAATTAACTTATTGTAAGCTTCAGCTTCTTCTATAAAATTAAGATCTTTTCTCTGCAAATTTTCAATAAGAGCTATCTCTGCCATCTCTTTATTTTCAATATCTTTGATAATTACTGGAACTTCATTATTGCCAAGTAATTTAACAGCTCTCAGTCTTCTTTCACCTGCAATTAACTGATACTGCTTATCTTCATCAACTTTTCGCACTGTTAAAGGCTGGATTACTCCATAGCTAGCAATAGAATTAGCTAATTCCTGTAAATTATCTTCTGAAAAACTCTGCCGAGGCTGATATGGATTAGGAATTATATCTTCTACATTAACATTTACTATCTGTTCATTATTTGATTTTTGATCATCATTGTTAAAAAAAGGAATACGCATTAACTGCTACCTCCAACTTTAAAACTCCTGATCAAAGTATGTTTAATTACTTATTTCTTGATCTATATAGATATATCCTCTTTTTTTAAGGGATCTTTTTTTGGTTTTCCTACTCTTCGAGGAAATTTTTCAGGAGTATGCTTTATCTTTTTTATTTTAATAAGATATCTCTCCCGATTCAAATCTGGAACTTTAATGTTAATAGTTTGGATCTCTCCACCACCTAAAAAAGTTACTATTTCATTAATATTAGATATCTCTTCTTTATAATCTGGACCTTTAAACAAATAAGCACACCCACCAAGTTCAACAAATGGTAAGACATATTCTATTAAAACATCCATACTAGCTACAGCTCTTGCAGATACAAAAGAAAACTGTTCTCTCCAATCTTTTAGCTGACCCAATCTTTCTGCTCTTTCCTTTAGAGGATAAAATTCATCTAATTTTAGCTGATTTTTTACAATCTTTAAAAAATTAATTCTTTTCTTTCTAGAGTCTAAAAAGTAAAATGAAATTTCAGGGTAAATCAACTTCCAAATTACTCCAGGTAATCCTGCACCAGTTCCTAAATCAAGTCCATTCTTATGTCTAATAAGGTCTAAAGTTTTTAAGGGAGCCATGGAATCAAAAAAATGCTTATTAATAATTTCTTCTGGATTAGCAGGTCCAATTAAATTATATTTTTGATTTTCTTTATATAAAAGCGTTAAATAATCATATAATTTATCAATTATTTCTTGATTACTCGGTAAATTTAATAAAGATAACCCTTTACCTATCCTAAATTTTAGTTTATCGCTATTATTAATATTTATCATATTAAATTTCACCTTTTAAACTATCTTTTGCTTTGTTTTTCTTATTTTTTTCTAAATAGATCATTAATACTTGAATATCAGCTGGAGATACACCAGCAATTCTTGAAGCCTGACCAACAGAACGGGGTCGTACTTTATTTAATTTTTCTCTAGCTTCCTGGCGTAAATTATCTAAGTCTTGATAATCAATATCTTCTGGAAGAAGTTTTTTCTCCAATTTATCAAACTGCTTTACCTGTTTTAACTGCCTTTCAATATACCCCTCATATTTAACAGCTATCTCAATCTGTTCAGTTATCTCAACAGGATATTCAGGGAGGTCATCCACTAATCTATTTAAATCACTATATTCTATTGCCGGTCTTCTTAGAATTTTTTCAAGGCTAGCTGGTTGGCTTAAATTACCACTACTTAATTCTTCTAATACTTCTCTAACTTCCTTAGTTGGAGTAATTCTAATATCCTTTAAGTAGTCTCTTAATTCATTAATTTGCTGAATTTTATTCTGATAATTATTCCAGCGCTCATCATCTACAAGACCAATTTCTCTTCCCAGTGGTGTTAATCTCTGATCTGCATTATCCTGCCTTAATAATAGGCGATGTTCTGCTCTTGATGTCATCATCCTATAAGGTTCTCTAGGTTCTTTTGTTACCAATTCATCAATTAACACACCAATATACGATTCTGAGCGTTTTAGAATAATCGGTTCTTTATTCTGAAGAGAACGAACAGCATTAATTCCTGCCATTAATCCCTGGCCAGCAGCCTCTTCATAACCTGAAGTACCATTTAACTGACCTGCAGTATAAAGTCCAGCAACAAGCCTGGTTTCTAATGTAAGGTCAAACTGTCCACTTGCTACACAATCATATTCAATTGCATATCCAGGTCTCATGATCTCAACATTTTCCAGGCCTTTTAGAGTTCTAGCCATATCTATCTGAACATCCAGAGGAAGACTGGTTGAAAACCCGGAAATATAAAACTCCCTGGTACCCCTTCCTTCAGGCTCTAAAAAGAATTGATGTCTTTCTTTATCAGGAAATCTTATCACTTTATCTTCAATAGATGGACAGTATCTAGGCCCAACTCCATCAATTTCTCCAGAAAATAACGGGGTTCTGTCTTCATTTTCCCTGATTATCTTATGGGTTTTTTCATTTGAGTAAGTTAACCAACAGGAATCCTGTTTTCCTTTTAAAGAATCTGAAAGAAATGAGAAACTTAAATCTTCCTCACCTGTCTGTTCTTCCAGTTTTGAAAAATCAATCGATCTTCCATTAACTCTTGGTGGTGTACCGGTTTTGAATCTTAATAAATTGAAACCTAATTTTTTAAGGGCATTAGATAATTTATTTGCTGGATACTGTTGATTAGGGCCGGCATTGAATTTAGCTTCTCCAATAATTATTCTACCCTTCAAAAATGTTCCAGTAGTTAATATTACCTTCTTCCCTTTGTATAATAAACCTGTTTTAGTAATAACACCTTTGATTTCACCTGATCCAACTTCAAGATCTTCAACTATAGCCTGTTTTAAATCTAGATTTTCCTGTTCTTCAAGAACACTTTTCATTCTTTGATGATATTTGACTTTATCAGCCTGGCCTCTTAATCCATGAACCGCAGGACCTTTACTGGTATTTAACATTCTGATTTGAGTCATAGTTTCATCCATATTTATAGCCATTTCTCCACCTAATGCATCTATTTCTCTAACTATATGAGACTTCCCTGGTCCTCCTAATGATGGATTACATGGCATAAATGCCACATGATCTAAATTAACTGTCAAAGTTAAAACATCAAAGCCCATCCTGGCAGCAGCT
>JBNJEB010000071.1:0-7573 GCA_051745425.1 Bacillota bacterium | reverse complement strand
TTATATAATAAAAATTGTAAGTTTAGAAACTTTTTTATTAAATAATTAAAGGATTTATCTTAGTCATATAGAATTCAGTAGCAGATAGCAATAATAAAATCAATAACGGAGTGATATCATGGAACTTAAGCTTATAAAAGAGAAGATTGATAAAATCGAAGAAGAATTAATTGATTTAAATGAATTTATTTTAAATAACCCTGAATTAGGCAACCAGGAGTTTAAGGCAAGCAGAGCCCATACAGACTTATTGGAAAGCTATGGGTTTAAGATTGAAAGCCCATTTTTAAATATGGAGACTGCCTTTAAAGCAGAATATGATTCAGGTCAAGCTGGACCAACTATAGCTTATTTAGCTGAATATGATGCTCTTCCAGTGATAGGTCATGGTTGCGGCCACAATATCTTGGGAACAGTGAGTTCCGGGGCAGGAATTGTCCTAAAAGAATTAATTGATGATCTTGGAGGTAAAGTAATAGTCTTTGGAACTCCTGCAGAAGAATCATATGCAGGCAAGGTAGAGATGACCAATAAAGGTGCATTTGATAATGTTGATGTTGCTATGTTAGTCCATCCTTCCTCCAATCATTATAAGAGTGGCAAATCTCTGGCTCTAAAAGCAATTAAATTCACTTACAGGGGGAAAACAGCCCATGCTTCAGCAAGCCCGGAAGAGGGGGTTAATGCCCTGGATGCTGCAATTAATACATTTAATAACATCAATGCCTTAAGAGAACATATCCGAAATAATGCCAGGATTCATGGGATTATTTCAAATGGAGGGGAGGCTGCCAATATAGTTCCAGATCTGGCAGTAACTAATTTTTATATTAGAGCAGAGACAAAATCATATTTAAATCAGCTAGAAGAAAAGTTAATGAATGCTGCTAAAGGCGCTTCGCTTGCTGCAGGAACAAAACTGGAGAGCAGTTATTATGAAACTCCCTGTTTAAATTTGATAACAAATCAGAAATTATCTGAAATCTATATAAAAAATATAAAGCAGATGGGTGTAACAGAGATCTATGATAATGATGAGGCTACTGGTTCAACAGATGCTGGAGATGTTAGTCAGGCCTGTCCTACTATTCACCCTTATTTTGCAATATCTGAAGATGAGTTAACTGGACATTCAAGAGAGTTTAGAGATGCAACTAAATCTGAATATGCTTATCAGGAGATGAAGAAGGCAATTGGAGCTTTAGTATTATCAGCAGTTGATGTAATTGAGAACCCTGAGTTATTAAAACAAATTAAAGAGGAATTTGCAAATAAGTATCAATAGGGGAGGTTGCGAATGAAGGTTTTAATCTGGATAGGAATCTTTATCTGTCTTTCTCAGTCAGGTATACTGTCAGGTCTTAATTTAGCTTTTTTTAATATTAGCAAATTAAAGCTGGAACTTGAAGTAGAAAAAGATAATGAGAAAGCTAGAAAGATTTTAAAATTTAGAGAAGATGCAAACTTTTTACTTGTGACAATATTATGGGGAAATGTAGCTGTTAATGTTCTTTTATCTTTACTTTCCAATTCTATTTTATTTGGAGTTCTGGCTTTCTTATTTTCAACAGTTGTTATTACCATAATAGGAGAGATAATTCCCCAGGCATATTGTTCCAGAAATGCTATCAAAATGGCCTCTATGTTATCTCCAGTTCTTAAATTTTATCAATTCATTCTCTTTCCTGTGGCCAAACCAACAGCATTATTATTAGACCGCTGGCTGGGAAAAGAGGCTATAACCTATTATCGAGAAAAAGACTTAAGAGAATTAGTGAAATTGCATATGCGCTCATCTGACACTGAAATTCAGGAGATGGAGGGTAAGGGTGCTTTAAATTTTCTGGCATTAGATGATCTTCCAATCAGCAAAGAAGGAGAACCAATTGAACCAAAAAGTATTATTCAGTTAGAATTTAAAGACGAGAAGCCTGTATTTCCTGAAATAAAGCCAGATGTTAATGATCAATTTTTAAAGAAAGTAGAGTTGCCAGATACTAAATGGGTTATATTAGTAGACCAGAATGAAGATCCTGTGATGGCCTTAAAGTCAGATGAATTTATTAGAGATGCATTATTTAATAATAATAAATTTAATCCCTATCGGCACTGTCATAGGCCGATTATTATAAGGGATGAAATGACTTCATTAGATCAGGTAATCCCTAAACTAAAAGTAAATCCTGAACATAATCAGGATGATGTTGTGGATGAGGATATTATTCTGCTCTGGTCAGAAGAGAAGAAAGTAATTACAGGCTCAGATATTCTTGGTAGACTTCTTAGAGGTATAGTAAGAAATAGGGCTATATAGTTTTTAAATTAATAAGTAATTAACTTACTGGATAATATATATTATCTATGTTATACTTTAAAAAATTGAGATAGGGGGAATTTTTTATGAAGATATATACAAAAACTGGCGACAAAGGTGAAACCAGTCTCTATGATAATACTAGAGTAGCTAAAGATTCAATCAGGGTCGAGAGTTATGGTACTATTGATGAATTAAATTCAACCCTGGGGCTGGCCAGAACTTTTATTTCAGATGAAGAGATTAGCAAATCGGTATTTAAGATCCAAAGGCAGCTCTTTGATGTTGCAGGAGAATTAGCCACTTCAGATGGCACTACTTTTCCTGAAAAAATAGATAAACCAGAAATTGAAGAACTTGAAGATATAATTGATAAATATTTAGCCAAAATGAATGAAGAGGAAAAATCCAGCTTTATAATTCCTGGGAGCAATCGGGCATCGGCAGCACTCCATCAGGCCAGAACTATCTGCAGGAGGGCTGAAAGAAGGATTGTAACTTTAAGCAGGGAAGCTGAGATTAGAGAAGAAATCAAAAAATATGTTAACCGACTTTCAGATGTAATTTATACCCTGGCCAGATTTTTAGAGACCCGGCTTGAGTATGTAGAATTTAAAAAAGATTAATAAAATAAAAAATGGCAGCCACTGGCTGCCATTTAATAAACTTAATATAAATTTATTTAGCGTTTTAAATAGCCTTTTAACTCTTTACTTCTGGTTGGGTGTCTTAACTTTCTTAAAGCCTTGGCCTGAATCTGTCTGATTCTCTCTCTGGTGACTCCAAATTCAGTACCAACTTCTTCTAAAGTTCTCTGTCTGCCATCCTCAAGGCCATATCTTAATTCTATAACCCGTTTTTCTCTATCAGTTAAAGTATCTAAAACATTATCCAGTTGATCTTTTAACAGTTCTGAAGAAGCAAGAATATCTGGTGAAGGTGAATCCTGGTCCTCAATAAAGTCTTTTAACTGACTGTCATTTTCCTCCCCAATAGGTGTATCCAGGGAAGCAGGTTGCTGATTAATTGTCAGTTTCTTAACTTCCAGTACTTTTTCAGGATCCATATCCATTTCTTCGCCGATCTCTTCTGGAGTAGGTTCTCTATCCAGTTCTTTATTAAGGCGTTTTTCAACCCGTTTTAATTTATTCATAGTCTCGACCATATGAACAGGAATTCTGATAGTTCTTGCCTGGTCAGCAAGGGATCTGGTAATAGATTGTCTGATCCACCAGGTAGCATAGGTGCTAAATTTATAACCTTTGGTATAATCAAATTTCTCGACAGCCTTCATTAGGCCTTTATTACCTTCCTGAATCAGATCCAGGAAAGACATACCCTGTCCAACATATTTCTTGGCAATACTTACAACAAGCCGTAGATTGGCTTCAGTTAACTCCTGTCTGGCCTGATCATCGCCTGCTTCAATGCGCTGAGCCAGCTCAACTTCCTCTTCTTTTGTAAGGAGATCAACTTTCCCCATCTCTTTTAGATAAACACGGACCGGATCATCGATACCTGCGCCAGCAGGAATAGAAAGATCATATTCTTTTTCTTCATTTTCATCATTTTCTTCAACTTTATCATTAGATTGGGTTTCTTCTTTTTGACTCATATTAAATTCCTCCTTAATGCTGTTACCCAGCACAATTGTACATTATAAAATAAAAACTCTTTAATGTCAAACTAGATTTATTAACCAGATAATAGCTGGAATACTAATTATACTAAAAAGTGTTGTGATAAAGATAGCTTCAGATGCCAGCTGATAATCTCCCTGATATCTGGCTGCAAAGATTACACTATTAGCAGCTATTGGCATTGCAGCCTGAATAACAATAATACCAACCAGTATTTCTGGTATTGGCAAAAAGTTTAGTGTCAGTAATAAAATAACTGGGATAATTAATAATCTCAATAAACTTAAAAAAATCAGTTTTGGCTTAAAAATAACTCTTTTGATATCAATTCCATATAATGAACTACCAATAATTAACATCGATAAGGGGAAAGTCATATCTCCAATCATTTCAACTGCCTCAAAAATTGGCCCAGGTAACTCAAAACCTGTGATGAACAAAATAAATCCAATCCCAATAGCGATTACACCGTTATTAATTATATTCTGCAAGCGGTCGGAAATCTCCTTCTTTCCAGACGATAATAAATAAATTCCATAGGTCCAGATGACAATATTAAACGGTATCATGCCCAGAGAACCATAAAAAATGCCGGTTTCAGAATATATTGAACCAATAATCGGCAAACCCATATAGCCGACATTTGAAAAGATAACAAGAAATTCAAAGGTTCTTCTTTTTTGCTCACTGGCTTTAATAAATCTTTTAAAAATGTTGGCTGAAATCATTAAGAGTAAGTAAACAAAAAACCAGCAGATAAACAATATTTTTGCATTATCGATTAATTCAGGATTAATTTCTACTGACATAGCAGAAATTATTAAAAAGGGTAATATGTAATCGATGAGAAGCTCAAAAAGGAACTTTTGTTTTTTTCTGGTGATAACTTTTTTGGCCCTTAAAAAGTAGCCAAAGAATAGAATTAAAAATAAAGCAAGAATCTGTTCCAGTATTATTAGAAATGGCATAAAAAAACCTCCAAATTTTCTCTTTATGCAGGAATATCAAAACTTATTGAGAAATAATAATTAAGAATGTATAGAAAACCACTTTAAATTTAAAAGGACTGATAAAATGAAACTAGCTTTAAATGATATTAACAAACTATATAATGCTATTGAGACCAGGCAATCAAGGAGAAAATATAAATCCAAACCGATTAGCCAGGCTCAAATTGAAACACTTAGAGCTGCAGTTGAATCACTAGAACAGGAAGTCCCTTCAGTAAAAATTATCATCAGACCTGAAGGTTTTGAAAGAGTAATAAATAATATCTTTGGTTTTTATGGTTTGATTTCAGGGGCCTGGAGTTATGCCGTAATCCTGGCAGATAAAACTTATGAAAATTATCAGATTAAGGCCGGTTATGCAGGTGAGGCCTTTGTTTTAAAGGCTACCTCTATGGAAATAGATACCTGCTGGATAGGCGGCTTTTTTAATTCTGACAAAATTGAAGATGAGATAGGACTTTCACAGAACCAGGAAATCATGTCGATTATTTCTTTAGGAGAAGCTAAAGATAAAAAGACCATCACAGAGAAATTAATGAAAAAAGTAACTGGCAGTACTAAAAGAAAAAATCTTTCAGAGCTCTGCTATCCTGATTTTAATGAAGACTGGCCTGACTGGATTAAAGTAGCAATTAAAGCTGCCAGACAGGCTCCCTCAGCAGTTAACAGGCAACCCTGGCGCTTTAAAGTAGAAGGAGATAAATTATTACTTTCTGCCAGCACAGAAAAAGATAAAGGTGGCGTTTCACCTTACCTGGATTGTGGAATAGCGTTACTCCATCTTGAGCTAGGGGCCAGAAAGACTGGCCAACCAGTAGAAATTAATGAACTGACTCCACCAAAAATTGCAGAAATAACTCCAGTATAGAAAGGTGCTGATATAATTGGATTTAGAACATGATGTCCCTGATCCTTCAGAAATATCACCAGAATATGATTCCTGGAAGATAGCCTTTGCCTATCTTATAGTGGCCGGTCTCTGGATAATGGTTTCTGACCGGCTGGTAATCTTTATCTTTCAAGACAGTGATAGTATTTCTTTTGTCCAGACCTATAAAGGCTTCTTTTTTGTTGCCTTAACTTCATATTTATTATTTTACATGTTAAAACAGAGAATTAAAAGTTATAAATTTTTAGCTTCCAGGTTATATGATAATTATAATGAACTTGAAAGTACCTATGAAGAACTGCTGGCCACTGAAGAAGAACTTGAAGAAAAGATTGAGGAACTTAATCAGGGCAAAGAAAAAATTTATCAGCAGGCTTATTATAGTGATCTGACAGGACTTCCTAATAAGAATAAGTTACATGAAAAAATAGAAGAGATGATAGATAGAGATTCTTCAGAGAAAATTAATTATATTATATTAGACCTTGATGAATTTAAAAAAGTTAACGATTTTCATGGCCATGAATTTGGTGACAAATTACTTCTTAAAATAAAAGAAAAATTGATTAAAGTTTTACCTGAAGATTATAATTTGTTTCATTTTGGTGGCGATGAATTTGGAATCTTATATAGTCAATCTGAAACAGAAAAATCTGAAATGAATTTAGTAAATAGAATTATGAAGATATTTGAGGAACCTATAAAGATAAATAATAATTTCATATATTCTTCAGCCAGTCTGGGTATAGTAACTTATCCTGATCAGGCAAAGAATGGAGCTGAGATAATAAAAAACGGCGAAATAGCCATGTATAATGCCAAAGAAAATGGCAAAAAAAATTATAAATTCTATGAAAAAGATATGGATAAAAAGATCAAGGATTATCTTCAATTAGAAAAAGAATTAAAACAGGCAATCAAAAATGAAGAATTCGAATTATTCTATCAGCCGCTTTTTGATCTTGAAAATGATAAAATAACTACTCTGGAAGCTTTAATTCGCTGGAAGAAACCGGATGGCAGCTATGTTTCTCCAGTTGATTTTATTCCCTTTGCAGAAGAAACAGGTCTGATTACTGAAATTGGAAGTTGGGTATTTAAAGAGGCCTGCAGGCAGAAAAGGGAATGGTTAGAAAAGGGATTAAATAGTTTTTCGATTTCGATTAATATCTCGGCTAAAGAATTAGATGCTGCCAATTTTTATGATAATTTAGTTAAACAGTTAAATAATAATAATTTAGATTGCAGTAAAATGGAGATCGAGATTACTGAAAGTGATGTTATGAATAATCTAAATAAAAATATTAAGATCCTGGAAAAGCTCAGGAGCCTTGGCATAAAAGTCTCCCTTGATGATTTTGGAACTGGCTATTCATCTTTGAATTATTTAAGAAAGATGCCGATTGATAATATTAAGATTGATCGCTCCTTTATAAATAATATCTCTACCAATCAAAAAGAAAGAAAGATTTTGAGTTCAATTATAGAGTTATCTAAAATTATTGGCTTAGATGTAACAGTTGAAGGTATAGAAAATAAGGAGCAACTCCAGTTTATAAAAGATAAAAAATGTGATCGAGCCCAGGGCTATTTACTGGCCCGGCCGGCTCCAGCAGCTGAGATAGAAAATTTTCTGATTAGTAATTGACTTTAAATTATCTCCTGTTGAATCTTTAAATTTTCAGTGGTGGTTAGATCTATTTTATCCTGCCACTTCCTG
>JBNJEB010000070.1:0-7723 GCA_051745425.1 Bacillota bacterium | reverse complement strand
GCCTACCTTAAGGTTAAATATCCAGAAGAGTTTATGTCTGCTTTATTGAGCAGTGTAATGCATAATCTTGATAAAGTAGCTGATTATATATCTGGAGCCCGGGAGATAGGTTTAGAAGTACTTCCACCAGATGTAAATCAGAGTTATCATGATTTTGTTAAAGTATCAGACAAGAGAATAAGATTTGGTTTAAAGGCTGTTAAAAATCTTGGCAGTAAAGCAATTGAAGCTATTATTGAGGAAAGAAAGAGTGGGATCTATAAATCTACAGTTGATTTTATGAAACGGGTTGATCTGTCAGCTATTAAGCAGTCAGGTCTTGAATCGCTGGTTCATGCCGGCGGATTTGATTCATTTAAAGAAAATAGGAATCAGATTGTAAGTTCCCTTGAAGAGCTTTACAGCAGGTATTCCAGCAGCAAAGAGCGGAAAGCTGCCGGGCAGAGGTCTTTCTTTGATATGGTAGATGAAGAAGAAGATTTTTATGATGAAGACTTTAAGTTTCCTGAACTTGATGAAGAGGGCCATCAACAGAGATTAAAAAGTGAGAGAGAATATCTTGGAATTTTTCTTTCAGGCCATCCACTTGACCCGTATAAAGAGTTATTTGAGAAGTTAGGTTTAATAAATCACAAATTAGAAGAGGGCTCAATAGGTATAATTGGTGGTTATATTACTGAAATTAAGGAACATATTACAAAAAATCAAAACCGAATGGCATTCTTGACATTAGAGTGCTGGTCAGATACTATAGAAGTAATTGCTTTTCCCGATACTTATGAGCAGTATCAACTCATGTTAGAAGAGTATAAACCAGTATTAATTGAGGGGAAAGTTGATGAGGGCAAGCTTATTGTTTCAAGAATAATCCCTCTGGATAATCAACCCCTAGTTATTGAACTCACAAATAAAAAGCAGGGCAGCTTAAAAAGCTTAAGAAAAAAGTTTAAAGCTAACAGGGGCAGAAGGCCAGTTATATTAATAGAAAAAATTGGCGATAATAAAGGAATTATGATTCTTTCTAAAGAATACTGGGTTAAAAGTAACGATTAATATAAAATAATGGAGGCAGAAAAAATTTATGCAAACAAGAGAAGAAAGAGATTCAATTGGCAAAAAGGAAGTTCCAGTTGATGCTTATTATGGTATCCAGTCATTAAGGGCTGCTGAGAATTTTAAAATTACTGATTTAAAAATTCATCATCGACTTGTTAGAGCGCTGGCCAAGGTTAAAAAGGCAGCAGCTATTAGTAATAGAGATATAGGGCTTCTTTCTGAAGATAAAGCAGCTGCTATTATACAGGCCTGTGATGAAGTAGCTGGAGGTAGTTTGAAGGAGCAGTTTATTGTTGATGCTGTCCAGGGTGGAGCTGGTACTTCTATCAATATGAATATGAACGAAGTTCTTGCCAATAGAGCAACTGAAATTCTTGGAGGCGAAAAAGGGGAATATATGTTGGTCCACCCTAATAATCATGTTAATATGGGTCAATCTACTAACGATGTTATTCCTACAGCGGTAAGGGTAGCAGTTATTAATATGTTAGAAGAGCTTTCTGAAAAAATTGAGGATCTACATTTTGTTTTTAAAGATAAGGCTGAAGAATTTAATGAAGTTATCAAGATGGGGAGAACTCAGCTTCAAGATGCAGTTCCAATCAGGTTGGGCCAGGAATTTAATGCCTATGCAACTTCCCTATTAAGAGACAAAAAAAGGATTAAAAATACCATTGATGATTTACTTGTCATTAATTTAGGGGCAACTGCCATTGGAACAGGCCTAAATGCTGATCTGGAATATGTCCATAATGTCACCTCGGTATTAAATAAAATTACTGGACGAGAATTTCAGCAGGCTGAAGATCTTGTGGATGCTACCCAGAATGTCGATGCACTTGTTGGAGTTTCATCTGTTTTAAAGACGGCCGCTACTAATCTTTCTAAAATTGCTAATGATTTAAGGCTTTTATCTTCTGGACCTAGAACAGGAATCAATGAGATTAATTTACCTGCTGTTCAGCCAGGCTCATCTATAATGCCAGGCAAAGTTAATCCGGTTATTCCGGAAGTTGTAAATCAGATAGCTTTTCAGATTATTGGAAATGATACAACAGTGACAATGGCTGCTGAAGCCGGGCAACTAGAGTTAAATGTAATGCAGCCAGTCTTGATTTATAACCTTTTTCAATCTATAGAGATGTTGAAAAATGGTATTGAAACTTTTAATAAGAATTGCATTAAGGGTATTGAAGCCAATGTGGAAAGATGTAAAAATCTAGTTGAAAATAGTGTGGGAATAATAACAGCTATTAACCCCCATGTAGGATATGAAGCAGCTTCCAGGATTGCTAAAAGGGCACTGGAAGAAGATAAATCTGTAAAAAGTATTATTTTAGAAGAAGGTATCTTGAGTGAAGAAGAACTTGATCAGATATTAAATCCCCATGAGATGACTGAACCGGGAATAGCCGGCAAAAATCTTCTCAATTAATAATGTAAAAAGGAGAGGGGCATATAGCATGTGGCAGATTATTTATGTAGCTCATGATAAAACAGAAGCTGATAAGATAGAAGATAAGTTATTGGCCAATGGCTTTATGATTGAAGTAGAAAAACTTTCTGATGACAGTTATCAGATAAAAAGCCTGGCCAGTGAAGCAGAAGAAGTTTATGAGTTTTTAAATGAGAATTTTTAGGAGGGAAATATATGGGTAAAAAGATTGGATTGATGACCAGCGGGGGAGACGCCCCTGGCATGAACCCTGCGATTAGGTCAGTTGTTAGAACAGCGATTTATTTTGATATGGATGTTGTTGGGATCAAACATGGTTTCAGCGGAATGATAAATGGTAATTTTGACCCTCTATATAGACGTTCAGTCGCTGATATTATTCACCGGGGAGGAACTATTCTTCATTCGGCAAGATGTCCTGAATTTAAAACTGTTGAGGGTAGAAAAAAGGCTATAGAAAATTTGAAGCAAGAAGGAATTGAAGGAGTAGTAATTATTGGAGGCGATGGTAGCCTTCAGGGGGCAGAAAAGTTAGCTGATGAATCTGATATAAGGGTAGTTGGTATCCCGGGAACTATAGATAATGACCTTGGTGGTACTGATTATTGTATAGGATTTGATACAGCAATGAATACTGTTATTGATGGAGTCAATAAAATTAGAGATACTGCCACTTCCCATGAAAGGACTTTTATTATTGAAGTTATGGGTCGTCATTCTGGTTCTCTGGCTTTAATGAGTGGTCTGGCCAGTGGTGCAGAATATATTCTAATTCCTGAGATAGAGTTTACTTCAGAAGAAGTCTGTAAAAAGATACAGCGAGGTTATGATAAAGGAAAACTTCATAGCATTATTATGGTGGCTGAAGGTGTTAATGGTGATTTAAAGCCTAACAGAAAACAGTCAGAAAGTCCGGCTTTTGATCTCAGTAATGAGATAGAAGAGAGAACTGGTCTGGAGACAAGAGTAATTATACTTGGTCATTTACAGCGAGGTGGTTCTCCCACTGCCATGGATAGGATTCTTGCTAGCAGAATGGGGTATGAAGCAGTTAAATTATTAAGAGATGGCAAGAATAAGTTAATGGTTGGTTATAAAAATCATGATATAATCAGTACATCTTTAGAAGAAGTTTTAAAAGAAGAAGACAGTATAAATCATGAGATTGTAGAATTGGCCCATATATTATCTCTATAATTTCAAAACCTATAAGATTATAATATTATAAGGAGGATATAAGATGAGAAAAACTAAAATTGTTTGTACATTGGGACCTGCCAGTAATGACAAGGAAACTATCATGAAGATGGCTGAAGCAGGTATGAATGTTGCCAGGTTTAATTTTTCCCACGGGGACCACGCTGAACAAAAGGCCAGGATGGACATGGTTAAAGAAGTTGAGAAGGAATTTGGAAAGCCTATTGGTAT
This sequence comes from Bacillota bacterium, assembly GCA_051745425.1. Taxonomy (GTDB): domain Bacteria; phylum Bacillota; class Halanaerobiia; order Halanaerobiales; family Halarsenatibacteraceae; genus Halonatronomonas. Next base: position 3,783 of record JBNJEB010000070.1, on the reverse strand, counting down.
TATGCTTGATACAAAAGGTCCTGAGGTAAGAACCGGGGTTTTAAAAGATGATAAGGTTCAGCTGACAGCAGGGGAAGAAATAATTTTAACAACTGAAGAGATAGAGGGCGATAAAAACCGGGTTAGTGTCACTTATAAAAAATTAAATGAAGACCTTAAAGAAGGCAGTATAATTCTAATTGATGATGGTTTGATTGAACTTAATGTTAGGAAGATAGAAGGCAGTGATATTTACTGTGAAGTAATCAACGGTGGTGAATTAGGTTCGAGAAAAGGTGTAAATCTTCCTGGGGTTAAGGTTCAACTTCCTGCTTTAACTGATAAGGATCGCAAGGATATTTTATTGGGGGTAGAAGAAGAAGTTCATTTTATTGCTGCTTCTTTTGTTAGGAAAGCTTCAGATGTTTTAGAGATAAGAAAGCTATTAGAAGAAAATGGAGCAGAGGATATAAATATTGTCCCAAAGATTGAGAATGAAGAAGGCGTAGAAAATATTGATGAAATTATTGAAGTTTCTGATGGGATTATGGTTGCCCGAGGTGACTTAGGCGTTGAGATTCCTACTGAGAAAGTACCAGTTATCCAGAAAATAATAATTGAGAAATGTAATGAAGCTGCCATTCCAGTTATTACTGCAACTCAGATGTTGGATTCTATGATTAGAAATCCTCGTCCAACTAGAGCAGAGGCATCAGATGTTGCAAATGCTATTGTTGATGGGACTGATGCTATCATGCTTTCTGGTGAATCTGCTGCAGGGAAATATCCTGTCCAGTCAGTTGAAACTATGGCGAGGATAGCAGTGGAAATTGAAGATTCTAAAATATTTAAAGATAAAATGGCTAATAGAAAGCCTAGCAGTAAGTCTACAACTGAATCAATCAGCTTTGCAGCCTGTGAAACTGCAGTTAATCTTGATGCAGATGCATTATTAACTGCGACTGGATCTGGTTTAACTGCCAGAGTTGTTTCGAAATTTAGACCTTTTATTAAAATAATTGCGGCAACGCCCAGTAAAAAGGTTCAACATTTCTTGACTTTAAGCTGGGGAGTCTATCCTTTAATCAGTAAATTTACGAGCTCAACAGATGAAATGATTGATACTGCAATAGATGTAGCTTTAGAACATGAATTAATTCAACTTGGAGATTTAATCACGATTACTGCAGGAGCTCCAACTGGTATGCCTGGAACAACTAATTTAATTAAGGTAGAAGTAGTTGGCAAGCCATTAATTGAAGGAATTGGAGTTGGTAGAGGAATAGTAACTGGTAAAATTGTTATTGCTAATACTGCTGAAGAAGCCAATGAGAAGATTCAAGAAGGGGATATTTTAGTAACTGCAATAACAGATAAAGGATTTATTCCTGCTATGGAGAAGGCGGCAGCAGTAATAACTGCTGAAGGTGGCCTGACTTCACATCCAGCTATAGTTGGACTTAACTTTGGAATGCCTGTTGTTGTCGGTGTCGGCGAAGAGATAAATTCATTAGAAGATGGAGAAGAAGTCACTTTAGATGGCATACGAGGATTAGTTTATAAAGGCAAGGCTCATTTGAAGTAACTCTTAAATAAACTAAAATTATACATGAATGGATTTATGCCCTGCCAGATTTTTCTGGCAGGGTTTTATTTTTTCAATATTTTAGCAGGAGAAATTATATTTATCAAGAAATTAAGAAATAAGAACTACTAAATTAATTTAGCGATTTAAGATACTGAAAATTATGAGGTGATGGATTTGTCCTTAAATCAGATAACAGTTAATAGTAATTTATCCAGTGAAAATTTATATAATATCTTTTTTCAGAAATTGGATTTTCATGCCTGGTATTTAGATGATGTTGATTCTTATCAGGAAGTTAATCAAATGCATGCTGATTTTTTTGGTCTAGAGCCAAAAGAATTATGCTCAAATAATATTAAAAATATTTTTCCGATTAAAAAAGAGGCAGAGATTTTTATTGAAGATAATGGAATAGTATTTAGAACTGGCAGAAAACTTATTGTAGAGCAGAGCTTAACAGACCAGTATGGCAAAAAACATATTTTAAAAATTAAGAGGCAGCCAGTTTATAATGAGAATGGAAACATTAAAGGAGTTTTTTGTCTGGCTGATGATATTACTGAAAAGAAAAAAGCAGAGAAAAATTTTTATGAACGAGAAGAATTATTTCAATCTATAATTGCTACGCTTCCTGATATTTTACTTTTTCTAGATGACCAGGGAAGATATTTAAAAATTTGGACCGGTCAAAATGAAAATTTATATGATGTAAGAGAAAGATTATTAGGAAAAAAGATTAATGAGGTTTTACCTGAGCAACAGGCAAAGGTGATAATGCAAAATCTGAATGAAGCATTAAATGATGTAGAAATTAAAGTTTTTGAATATGAGCTAGAGGTTTTAGGTGGCAAGAAATGGTTTGAAGCCAGGATGATTGCAGCTGGGTCTGATAGAGCTGTTATGGTTGTTAGAGATATTTCTGATAGAGTTTCAGCATATAATAAAATTGAAGAACTTCATAATGTTGCAATTAAACTTGCTTCAGCTAACAATGAAGAAACAGTTTATAAGTTAACTGTTGAGGCTGCTGAAAGAATTCTAGAATTTGATGTTTGTACTCTTGACTTGGTTGAAGATAATATGTTTAAGGTGAAGATGACTTCGAGTGGAGTGCCTGATGGAGGCTCGGTTTCTGGTCCAGTTGATGGAATTGGAGGAAAGGTTTATAAGAATCAGGAGTCCCTTATAACTAAAGATGTTAGAGAAGAAGAATTAGCAAATCCAGTTAAAAGCGAATATAGATCTGCTATTACTGTACCTATTGAGGAGTATGGAATTTTTCAGGTTATTTCAGTAGAAGTTGGAAAGTTTGATAAAAATGATCTGAAATTAACTGAACTTTTAATTTCTCATACAGCAACAGCAATTAAAAGACTCAGGGCTGAAAAAGAAATTAGATATCTTGGTTTTCATGATAAACTAACAGGTTTATATAATAGAATGTTTGTTGAGGAAGAACTAAGAAGACTTGATAGCAAAAGGCAGTTACCTTTATCTATTATTGCAGGGGATGTTAATAGCTTAAAGCTTGTTAATGATGCCTTTGGACATGAAGCCGGAGATGAACTACTAAAAAAAGTTGCTGTTATCTTGGAAGACTCATGTAGAAAAGAAGATATTATTGGCAGGTTTGGTGGAGATGAGTTTACAATTATCCTTCCAGATACTTCTAAAAAGGAAGCAGAAAAGATATTGTTAAGGATTAAGGATAATTGTAAAAATGAAGATAGTACAATTATTCCTGTAAGTATTGCTCTAGGACTTGCTACAAAGAATAGTCAAAATGAAGATGTTAATGAGGTTTTAAAGAATGCTGATACAAATATGTATGAGAATAAGATAAAAGAGAGTGAAAAAGTAAAAAATCTGGTTTTAGAAACTTTAATGGGTAAATTAGGGGAGAAAGAATTTGAGACTCAGCTTCACTGTGAGCGACTAAAGAAGATGGCAATGGAGATTGGAGCTGAATTAGGATTTGACTCAAATAACCTTGAGAGATTAAAGAAAGCTGCTTATCTACATGATATTGGCATGATTTCAACTTCTGAAGAAATATTGAAGAAAGAGGCTAAATTAACAGATAAAGAATGGGAGGAGATTCAAAAGCATCCTGAGACAGGTTATAGAATCGCCAGGTCTTCTGATAAACTTACTGATATAGCTAATGTAATATTATATCATCATGAGAGATGGGATGGTAATGGTTATCCCAGAGG
>JBNJEB010000069.1:0-8033 GCA_051745425.1 Bacillota bacterium | reverse complement strand
CATAAGCCAGAATTGTACCAATTATAATTGCAAATAATGAAGTAGGAATATTAAATGGCATCTTCTTTTTAGCAACAAGACCAATAATTATTATACCCATAACTAAGAGCCCAACTATCGGCAATTCATAGGTTGTAAAAAATAATTCTCCACCGATAAAAGTAAAAGCAACACCGGCCAGTGCCCCTAACATAGCAGCTCTTGGTAAATTTCTCCTGATCCACGGCCCTACAATACTGCCTAAAGCCTCAATAGCCCCTCCTAAAAATGCTGCCGCTGTTCCAATCCGCCAGGCCATCTCAGGGTCGCCATCACTAAAGGTCAGAGCTGTTCCTAAAATACCAAATAGATAAATAAACATTACAGGTGTAGAGATACCATAAGAGAGCGCAGTCACATCTACTCTTCCCTCTTTTTCAGCCAGTTTTCTTGCCATCCGGGCATAATAGAAATTGCCAAATAATACCGCTATTGCTGCCCCAGGAATAACCCTGCCAAAAACTATCGAAGCTGGAAAACCCATACCTAGCATGGAAATAGCTATTACTGCAAAGTTTGCCAGGTTATTCTGAAACAGTGCGAAAAATCCATCAACATCTTCTTTCTTAAACCAGGGATAATTAATTTCTTTTTTCATCTTCTGCCTCCTATGTAATTTTTTATATCAAAAAAACTTTATATATTTATATTCACCATATTTTTAAATACTCCTGCATAGAAGGCTAAAAATTTAATAATATTTTTAATATTAAATAAAAATAAAAAAAGCCCCTTCCGGGGCTTAAATCTTATTTAGTTAATTCTTTTATACATTTTTTACAGACCGGCTTATCAGAAAACTCTACAATATCTTCCTGACTCTGACAGAAAGTACAAGATGGCTTATATTTTGTTAATATAATCTGATCTTTATCTACAAATACTTCCATCGGATCTTTTTTATCGATTTCCATGGTTTCCCTTAGCTCTTTAGGAATCACAACTCTACCTAGCTCATCAATTTTTCTAACTATTCCAGTTGCTTTCATAGTAATATAAATACCCCCTGACAAATAAATTTTTCTATTCATTACATTTATTATATAACATTTAAATTAAAAATTCAATTATAAGAACTGGTATTTTTTCTCTAATATTTCAGTAACAAACTCTTTTACAAGTTCTTCATTACCAGCAATTATCTGGCCGCTTTTCAAACAGGAATAACCTCCTGGAGCCCAGACTGTACCTCCAGCCTCTTTTACCAGAATCGAACCTGCAGCCATATCCCAGGGGTTAGAGCGAGGAAGAAAAGCAATATCTATCTGACCGGCAGCAGTATAAGCTAAGTCAAGAGCCTGAGAGCCAATCATTCTAATATTTCCAAAAAACTCTCCTAATCTTCCAAGTAATCTTCTCTTCTTAACTGAATCAAGATAACCAATATATTCTGTGGCTATACAACATTCTACCAGATTAGAAATATCACCTACTGCTATCTTCTTTCCATTTAAGTAGGCCCCACCACCTTTTACAGCAGTAAATAAATTTTCATGATAGGGGTCATAAATCACACCTAAAACAACTTCATCCTGCTTAAATAAGGCCAGTGATACTGAAAAAAACGGCAATTTCCTTAGATAATTCATAGTTCCATCCAGAGGGTCAAGAATCCAGAACCTCTCCTTTTCTAGACCAAAATTCAAATCTTCTTCAGACATAATGCCATCATCTGGAAATTCTTTCTTTATTAATTTACCAACAATCTCTTCCGAAGAAAGATCGACAGAACTAACAAAATCCCCTGGCGCTTTTTGCCAGCGCTCTGGTCTCTTCTCAATTTTTCTGGCAATTAATTTTCCTGCTTTCTCAACTGCTTTTGAGGCAACTTCCAATTCTTTATTAAGATTATCCATACTCCCAACTCCTTTATATTTCCTTAGACTGCCAGGTACCTTTTTTAAACCAGGCCATTAAAATCAATAAACCGAGGACTTTAGCAAGAAAAATCCCCCACCAGATTCCCTGTCTGCCAAAATCAAATTGATTGGCAAATAAATAAGATAATGGAATCTGGAATATCCATAAAGTCAATAGACGGAAAAATGTCTGAGAAACTGTCTTACCGGCACCATTCAAAGCTCCACTTAAAACTATCTGCGCTCCTAAAAAAGCATAGGCAAAGGCTGAAATTCTAAGATACTCGGCTCCAATACTTATAACAGAACTATCTTCAGTGAATAAACTTACTAAACCTGGAGATATAAATAAAAATACAATTGCCAGAACTATCATCGTTCCAAAGATTACACCAGTTCCTAGCCAGGAAACTTTATTGGCCTCTGAGGGCTGGTCAGCGCCTAAATGCTGGCCAACCATTACTCCTGTAGCCCGGCCCATACCAAAAGCAGGCATTCTTATAACAGCAGTAATTCTATTGGCAATTCCCCAGGCAGCCAGGGTTAATGTTCCAAAATCAGCAACTATAGCAGTCATTACAGTTAAGGCTATCGCCATAGCCGAATCCCCTAAAGCAGCCGGGGTACCAATTTTGATAATTTTTTTTATCATTCCTGGATCAGGATAAAAGTCCTTAAGTTTTATCTTAATTGCAGATAAGTCCCAGAACATAATATAGATCCCAACTATACCTGCGGCCAGCCTGGATAAAACTGTTGCCAGTGCCGCCCCACCGATCCCCATCTCAGGGAAAAAGCTCCAGCCAAAAATGAAGAACGGATCTAAAATAATATTTAAAACAACTGTAAATATTTTTATCTTCATCGGGGTAATTGTATCACCAATGCCTTCTAGAACAGATGAGAAGATATAATAAATAAATATTATAGGAATTCCAGTAACATAAATCCTAAAATAATCCAGAGCCAGGGGCAGAACATCTTCTTCAGCCCCGATCAAAAGAAACATCTCTTCACTAAAATATAAGCCGGCAGCAGTAAAGACCATCGATATTAAAATAGCCAGCACAAATATCTGACCTGTTGCCCTGCTTGCCATTTTAGGTCGCTTGGCTCCAGTATATTGAGAAACTAAAGCCACACCTGCCACAGAAAAACCTGCTCCCATAGAATAAACTATAAATAATAGCGGAAAAGATAGAGAGATTGCAGCCAGATATTCTGGCCCAAGCCTTCCTACCCAGAAAGTATCTGCTAATTGATACATTAAATGCATACCCTGCCCTATTATTATCGGCCAGGATAATTTTAATAGGGTAGGCAGGATAGGCTGGCCAATTATATCCTGTTTACTATCAATAGGTGATTTCAAAATATCAATCCTTTCATAAAATTAAATTACATCATCCAGCCTTTTACGGCTAATCCTATCTTCGATTATTTCATAATCACTATAACTTTCATTAAACTCAGCAATCTCCAGATAAATATATTGATCATCCAGGCTAATATTTTTTACTTCCTGATATTCAGTTAATCCCAGTATCCTTCTTGGATTACCTGTATCAACATCTACCAGATAGAGATCTCCGCCTACAGTAACAGTCCCATAGGCATAACCGATAATTGCCAGAAGGTATTCATTATTATACCACCAGATCCCTTTAGGGGTAAACTGGTCTTCAATCTGATCGGCCTTTAACAATTCCCTTAAAGAGTTGGCCTCATAATCATATAAAAAAATAGAGCCAACAACTTCCCACTGAAAAGGATCTATAAAAGCCAGTTTATTACCATCAGGAGATACTATTGGTTCTGAGGGTATATCTTCTGATAGGGTTTCAACCCCGGACTCTCTCTCAAGTTTTAAATAAGTTTCTTCCTGATAATCAATCATATCTTCTGAAATTGGTCCAGAATCTTTCAGACCATCAAAATTATAATATGCCAGATAAAAACCTGCCCCAAACATAACTATAAATATTAAAAAAACAAAAATGATCTTCTTAAGCTGATCTTTCATAACTTTCCTCCTGAATCAAACAATTTAAGAAACCCCTGATATTATTTTATCAGGGGTAGAAGAATAAAGCAATTAAAGCCTTAAAGTTAAGCTATCTCTAAAGCTATCTCCATCATATCGGTAAAGGTCTTCTCCCTTTCTTCAGATGTTGTCTCCTCACCTGTAACTATTGAATCACTGACAGTTAAGATTGACAGGGCCTCGATATTATGTCTGGCAGCCAGTGTATATAATTCAGCAGTCTCCATCTCAACAGCTAGCACACCATATTCTTTCCAGACCTCATACCAATTTGAATCATCCTGATAGAACATGTCCGAACTATAAATATTACCAACTTCAACATCAACTCCATTGGCCTCTGCGGTCTGATAGGCTGACTGAAGAAGTTGATAACTGGCTGTAGGGGAATAACTCTGCCCATTAAAGCGGATATCATTCATCTTGGAATTACTGCAGGCCCCAATTGCTAAAATTACATCTCTAACATTGACTCTTTCACTAATAGCACCACAGGAGCCAACCCGCATTATCTTCTTAACTCCATACTCCTGGACAAGTTCGTTAACATAAATTGATAATGATGGCATTCCCATGCCTGAGCCCTGGGCTGAAACCTTCTTACCTTTATAAAAACCTGTATAACCATACATTCCTCTAACTTCATTATAACATTCAACATCTTCTAAATAATTATCTGCAATATATTTAGCTCTCAATGGATCTCCTGGTAATAGAACTGTTTCCGCAATTTCTCCTTTTTCAGCACCAATATGTACTGTCATAATAAATACCCCCTAAATAGTATTTTCTTCTACATATAATCTTAATAAATCACTCTTAACTTTTATCTCCACTGGATAATCAGGACCTCTCTCACCGTCAATATCAGTATGCCTGGCCATATCATCCCCGATATTTTCAATATAGAAATAATCAGACTGTAAATGAATAATATTTTCTCCAGAGAGATTTTTATTAATAAATAATTCAATCAGAGCATTAAACATCTCATATAATTTTCCATATTTAATAGCAATAAACTCAAATTTCCCATCACTAATATCAGTCAGAGTTGACAGTTCATTAAAACCTCCAGCCCGACCACTATTAATTATCAAAAATAAAAATAATTTCTCTTCAAAAACATTAGCTCCTGTGTCAATCCTTAAAGATAAGGGATTGATCTTTGGAAGTTCTTGAATCCCCCTAATATAATAGGCCAGGTTACCAAGCCTATTTTTCATATTAGCATCAGTACTGTGGGGTACATTTGTCAGAAAGCCTCCGGCACAGACATTTATAAAATAATTATCATTAGCCAGACCGGCATCAACTGGAATAACCTTTCCAGTTGTAATTATATCATATATTCTATCAACTTCAGCAGAGAAATTAAGATACTCAGCAAAATCATTAGAAGTTCCTACTGGAATTATATAGAAAGGAATATCTGTCCCATTAATTATCAAACTTTCTGTAACCCAGCTAACTGTCCCGTCTCCACCGGCAACCATTATTAAATCATACCTACTCATCTCAATTTTACTAAATTTTTCAACAAGATCAAATTCACCAAGCCTGAGTACAGTAAAGATTGCTTCATCTTCAAAATAAGCAATTAAATTATCTATCTCCAGGCTAAAATTTCCATCTCCTGACTTTGGGTTATAGATTAATAATATATTCTTCAATCAACCACCCCATTTAAAATCTCCACTCCATCTTTGGTTCAGGCAGATAGCCCAGAAAATGATCAAGATCCTCCAGCAACTGCTCTGGTCCTGAAATCCCATCTCTGATTGCCAGAACTGATGGAGCCAGCACCCCAAGCCACATTCTGGAAAATGAATTAACAGTGGCCTGTAAAGTTGGCAGCTCATTATTCTTACCAGTCTTAATTAAAGAGCTACTTCCTAATTCTACCTGATAATTACCAGAAAGTCCATTCCAGTCATCTTCAGCCAGATAATCTTCAATTGGATCATGCAGCTCCAGGTTAAATTTAAGTGAGCTTTCCTTTAATTTTGTTGCTTTAATGCATTTCTCCAGATTTAAAATCCTAATCTGCCAGCCAGCAAAAGCCTTGGACTCATAACCGTATTTGCTGCCAGACTGGTTATACTGCTTTCTAGGATAATTAAAATAATCCTGGAGTTGAATATTAGCAGGCTCGGTCATCTTCACAGCATAGATCTGGTCTCCTAAATTCTTCAAAATTGCCAGGAGTTCAAGAAACTGCTCATAATTCTGATAGGTCATAAACTCCACTACCAGCGGCCCATTGGCAAAAGGACCACTATAATCACCTTCTTTTCTAATCCATAACATATGGGTTATCTCACCTGCATCATTGTAATAGCCAAGGCCATAGGTTTCATCAGAAGACCAGGCCATCTTATCTCTAGTAATATGGGCAGGCAGAAGGCTTACAGCACCATGGTTCTGTTTGCGATTTAATAATGACCTGTGAACTTTCTTCCAGTCATCCTTCGTTATCCTCTCAGGTGTCCTGGCCTTCTTCTTTATATTTAAGTAAGATGGATCAAAAGTAAATTTATGGTCATAACTGCCAGTACCATATCCCAGATGGTTATAATAACCCTGCTCAAACATCAAAAGCCCGGAAACTGCATAACCTTTATTATAGCCCTCAATAAGAGACCTGGAAACAAGTTTACTGGCCAGCCCCTTCTTTCTTACAATTGGACTAACAACAACCCCGGATAATCCATGGAATGGCAATTTAGTATTAAGGTAATTAATCTCACCAGGAACTCCCAGAGAAGTTGCTTCAATTTTGCCATTTTCTTCATAAACCCAGACATCACTGGAATCAAGCAAATATTTTAAGCCTGGATTATCATCTGGATCATTACTCTTTAACCAGCCAATCTCATGCCAGAGCTCCACAACCTGTTTTAGATCATCTTTTAAATCAAATTTTCTAGTATTCATTTAAAACCACCTTTCAAAAATTAATTTAATAATTCCTGAATCCTGTCTACTTTTTCTTCAGTCATAAATCTGGTAAAGGCCTGTTTCTCATCCAGAAGTTCCATCAGATTATCTCTAAAACGCTCTTCAGATTTACTATCAGCCTGCTGACCAGGCCGAATCCAGTAAAACCGCTTGTCACTGCTGAAAATATCGATGTAACCTCTGCCCTCTAAATATCTCAGACCAAGCTCAACAGTCTCCTCCAGCTGTACTGTCAGAACAGTTAATCGATATAAGTCTACTCTGGCCCGGCCATCCTTATTTAAACTCCCTTTCAAAATTCCAGCAAGCTGCTGGATAAATTTCTTCTCTCGCCGCTGTTCAGCCCTGGAATAGGCCAGATATACCTCAGCTGCTCCAGTTGCCGAAATCAACTCCTTAAAAATTTCAAAAGAAGGAGGCAATGTTAAAAAGACAAGTTTATCGGCAGCTCTATATTGATATCTATCAATAACTGGCTCAAGCTTTATCTGTCCAAAACCCTCTCTATAATAAACCACTTTCGCATCAGAATCAAATTTCAGCTGATTTCGATCTCTCCCTCGCCAGTCAATCAGTTCAATCTCCCTGGAACTCTGCCTGGAAATATTCTCGACTTCCCTGTCAGCTTCAACTTCTTTATATTCCAGTATTTTCAACCTGATATTATCCAGGTCATTATAATCTGCCTGTTCAAGCTGATAAATAAGATCAACCCTGGAAGCCTCAGCAATCTCAAAACTATCCTGAAAGCAAACTGCCTGCTTTCTGATTCCAGATTTCTCAATGACCAGTTTAAAATATTTAGCCTCACTGATTTTTCGCTTATTCTTTAACAGACAGCCCTCTGTCAGAAAGACTGGCTCAGGATTACCTCTGCCAAAGGGTTCCAGCCGTTCAATGCTCCTAAACTCTTGATAATTAATCTCTTCAAGTTCCAGTTCTAAATCGACCTCAATAATTTTAGCTTCAGATAAAAGATTTACCTTTTCATTTAAGATAACCTCTATCTTCTTATTAAAGAACTTTAAAAATTTCTCCTCCAGCCTAAAGCCGGCTGCTTCTTGATTTCCACCAAAATCAATTAAAAGATCCTTGGCCTTTTTCAAAGCATTATAAATATCAACTCCAGC
>JBNJEB010000068.1:0-8048 GCA_051745425.1 Bacillota bacterium | reverse complement strand
CAGGAAAGCTCTTCAGGTTGCTGTTCCAGTGAGTCTGGTAAAGGTGGCTGCTGTGGGGGCAGTTCACTGGCTAAAGTAGAAGAGAAGATTGGCTATTCTATTGAGGATATTGATGCTAATAATGCTGAGGCCAGTTTTGGTTTAGGCTGTGGCAACCCCAAGGCGATTGCTTCATTGCAGCCTGGGGAGACTGTTCTGGATCTTGGGTGTGGTGCAGGTTTTGATCTGCTGCTTGCATCTAAAGAAGTTGGCGAAGAAGGTTATTTAATTGGTGTTGATCTGACTCCTGAAATGATTGAGAAGGCCAAGAAGAATGCTGCCAAGAATAATCTAACCAACAGTGAGTTTCATCTGGCTGATATTGAAGACCTGCCGCTGGAAGATAATTCAGTAGATGTTATTATGTCTAACTGTGTTATAAATCTGACCACTGATAAAGAGGCTGTTTACAGGGAGGCATTCAGGGTTTTAAAACCAGGGGGCAGGCTTGCAATTGCTGATGTTCTCAAAAAGCAAGAGATGCCAGAGGAATTAAGAGAGGATATTAATAACTACATTGAATGTATTGCTGGAGCTATTTCAAAGCAGAAGCTGGAGAATATACTTGCTGGGCTAAATTATAATGAAATTGAAGTTAAGGCTAAAAGGAATAGCGATGAAATTGTTAATAATTGGTCAGATGAGTTAAGACTTTCAGACTATATATTTTCAGCCTATATTACAGCTAAAAAACCTGCAGTTGAATTTTCAGCAGAGGAATATGCCAGGCTGGCCGGGGCACTGGGGAATGCCCATAGAGTTGAAATCCTTAAAATCCTGGCTGCTCAGCCTGCAGATGCCCGCTGTATGGTCGGTAGCCTAGTTGATCAACTCCCGATCTCCCAATCGACAGTTTCTCAGCATCTTAAGGTCCTTAAAGAGGCAGGCTGGATTATTGGTCAGACCGATGGTCCCAGGACCTGTTATTGCCTTAATGATGAAACTGCCAGAAACTTTAAAGTATTGACTGAAGGCTTGATTTAGGGATATTTATAGATAATAAATAATTACCTTTCCAGGTAGGATAGTTGTAGACTGGCCTGGAATCAAATATTTGTAAATAAAAGGAGTGGATAAAATGAAGGCTAATAAAAGGATTATTACTGGAATAGCAATTTCTGCTTTAATATTTATATTTATAGCAACTATGACTCCTGGAAGGACGGTTAATGCAGTTAATCAAGCTGAATTAGAGGAACAGGTTAAGCGGGCTATTTCTTCTTTTGGTGGGAATCCAGAGATTTTAAGAGATATTTTATTTGATAGATTTAATACACTGGAGAATGAGGGCTTTATTAATGAATACCTTGAAAATAGCGAATTTGTTGATATTAGAATTTCTGAAGAGGGTTCTGTCGATGTTGTTAATGATAATGAGATAGTGGTTTATACGTATTTGCTTGTTGATTTAGATACAGGAGGATCAGGTATTAGAGAGGTTGAGACAGAAATTACTGTAATGTTAAAGAAAGTTGATCAAGATTGGACTATTGATAGATGGGAATTAGGCCATCGGAGTAAAGTTGATAAGAGGCCAGATAATCAATATAGTAATGACTATGATAGGTTACTTGATGATATTTTCAACGCAATATTATCTTATAATACCAATAGCCTTTATGATTCTTTAGATTCAGATTTTGAATATGAGGGCCCTTCCCTTGATGGAAGCAGGAGAGAAGAAGAACTTGATAAAGGTGAATTTATAAGTAGATTAGATGAAATCTTTGCAGAAGGAAGATATTTTAGTACTTTTAGACTTGATGATAGAAGTTATGATGTTGATGATGATGAAGTAGAATTAGAGGGAGTCTTAACAATTGTCGGTAGAAACTCTGATGAGTCCAGATTTATTAATCATGAGTATTATGTTGAGCTTGAATTTGAGAAGAAAAATGGCAATTGGTATTTAAAAGAATGGGAAACGGATTAGAGATATAGTGATTATAACAGATCAATTATTAGAAAATAACGTTAATCAGGAATCAGATTTCTGGTTAACGTTACTTTTTAGCATTTAAAAATTTGGAGGGAAAGGATATAATAGGAGAAAGAGATAAGTTAGGGAGGCTGGCAGATATGGAGCAGGATTATTATAAGCTGGATTTAGATAATTTAATAGAGGAATTTTCTGTCGATCAGGATAAAGGTTTAGATCAGGATGAGGTTGAAGATAGATTAAATAAATATGGTAAAAATAAAATCAAAGAGGCAAAAGGGATATCGGCCTGGAAGGTACTGCTTAATCAGCTTAGAGATATATTAATAATAATTTTAATTGTGGCTTCAGGTCTTGCCTTTGCGATTGGAGATGAATTAGAGGCAATTGCAATTTTAGTTGTTATTCTATTTAATACTATCATTGGTTTTGCTACTGAATATCAAGCTCAGAAAGCTATGGCTTCACTTAAAGATGTGCTTACTAAAAAGGCTGTAGTTTTGAGAAATGACAAAAAAATAGAAATTGAGGCAGAAGATTTAGTGCCAGGGGATCTGATTTTTTTAGAGGAGGGAGATTCAATTCCTGCTGATGCCCGGCTCTTAAATTCTAATAATTTAAGTATTAACGAGGCTGCTCTGACTGGTGAATCTGAGAGTGTTGCTAAAGATGCTGATGATGAGATTGCAGAAAATAAAACCCTGGCCGAAAGAAGTAATATGGTTTATATGGGGACAACTGTTGTCCGGGGCAAAGCCACAGCAGTGGTAACAGCAACTGGTGATAAGACAGAGATTGGCAAAATAGGGGCAATGCTGGATGATACAAAAGAGGAGAGGACTCCTTTAGAAGAGAGGCTGGATAAATTAGGTAAGTCACTTGTTGTTATAACTTTATTTGTTATAGCCATACTAACTGGAATAGGTATCTTAATGGGCCGTTCCCTTTATACAACAGTCTCCACCGGGATAGCCCTGGCTATTGCTGCTGTTCCTGAAGGTTTGCCGATAATTGCTACAATTACCCTGGCGATAGGGATGAAGAAGATGGTTAAAAATAACGCTCTAACCAGAGAGCTTCTTGCTGTAGAAACTCTGGGCTCTGTGACAACAATCTGCACTGATAAAACAGGGACGATTACAGCCAACCAGATGACTTTGCAGAAACTATTTCTTAATGGTGATGATATTAAGATAACTGGAACCGGTTATATTCCAGAGGGTGAATTTTATATAAATGATGAAAAGATTGATCCTGACCAGGAAGATATTCAACTTGCTTTAAGAGCCGGAGCCCTGTGCACTTCAGCGGAATTGCAGAAAGAAGACGACCAGTGGAAAATTATTGGCGAACCTACTGAAGGAGCTCTTTTAACAGCTGCAGGTAAGGCTGGCTTATCAAAGCAGGAACTAGAAGATCAAAAGTATATTGAAATTGCAGAGATCCCGTTTGATTCTGATGTAATGTATATGGCCAAGGCCTATAAAACCCCAGGCGGAGAACAGGAACTTTATTTAAAGGGATCACCTGAAGTAGTGCTGGACATGTGTTCTTCATTTATGAAGAATGGTGAAATATTAGAATTAACAGAAGATGAACGGGAGAAAATTAAAGAGAAGAATTTAGCAATGGGGAAAGAAGGTTTAAGAATACTTGGGATTGCCTATCAACAGGGTCAGGATTTTGGTTCTGAAGATAAGATGAGAGATATAATTGAAGATGGCCTGGTTTTTGTTGCTCTTGCAGGTATAATCGATCCTCCCCGGGAATCAGTTAAGGAAGCTCTCCGGCAGACGAAAAAAGCTGGTATTACAACTAAAATGATCACAGGTGACCAGAAGGAAACTGCCATGGCAATAGCAAGGGATACAGGTATATCCAATAGTAATCAGGCAGTAACCGGTGAAGAGATATCAGCAGCTTCCGGAGATGAATTATCTGCTATAATCCAAAATAATTCAGTTTTCTGTAGAGTCACACCAAAAAACAAACTCCAGATAATAGATATTCTAAATGATAATGAGGAAGTAACAGCTATGACTGGTGATGGCGTTAATGATGCTCCGGCTTTACAGAAGGCAGATATTGGGGTCTCAATGGGAAAAAGAGGGACCTCGGTTGCCAGAGAGGCCTCAGATATGGTTCTCCTTGATGATGATTTTGCAACAATTGTTAAAGCAGTTAAGGAAGGCCGGGTTATATTTGATAATATTCAAAAGTTTATCTATTTCCTTTTTTCTAATAATCTGAGCAAAATTATTTATATTTTTCTGGCAATTATTTTTCAAATGCCGATGCCACTGGTAGCAATGCAGATTCTCTGGATAAATGTAGTTATAGATGTATTGCCTGCCTTATCCCTGGCCTGGGAGGGCGAAGAACCAGATATAATGGAGCGGGATCCTCAAGAACAGAATAAAAATATTATGGATAATAAATTCAAAAAGAAGGTTGGTCTGCACAGTCTGATACTGGCGCTGGGGCCATTAGCGGTCTTTCTCTGGGTTTTGAGAAGTGGGCAGAGCCTGGAAATAAGTAGAACGTTAAGTTTTGGGACGCTGGCATTTGTCCAGTTGTTCCATGTGTTTAATGCCCGGCGTAAGTCTGGACTGGCCTTTGGCAAAAAGTTATTTACTAATATATATTTATGGGCTGCTGTTGTTATCGGGTTTTTCTTACAGTTAGCAGCCATATACACTCCATTCTTGCAGGGCATTCTGGCAACAGTTACTGTACCCTTGAATCTCTGGTGGCCTTCAATTCTGGGAATTATAATCCCTATGATTTTGATTCAGGTTTTAAATTACCAGTCCAGCTTAAATTAATAAGTCTATTAAACTAACTTGATAATTATTGGATAAAATAGTATAGTTAATTTATATATATTTGATAATATAAATAATTATAAACTGATGGACTTGCAATCAGATAGGGGTTGATGGTGATAATATTAAATAATAGGCTTATAAAAATTGATGAATACCTGCCTCAGGGCCTGCTTGTGGCCATCGGAGGGAGAGAGGACAAGGAAGATGATCTAGAGATTTTATCTACTTTAGTCTCCCTTGTTGATGTTAAAATTCCTAAAATTGAGGTTATAACGACGGCTACAAACTTTCCTAATGAAACAGGACAGGAATATATTGCCGCTTTTTCTCGGGAGGGGGAAAGTTCTGTCGGTATTTTAAATATTGACAGTAGGGAAGCCGCCAGGAAACCAGAATTTCTAGAGAGGATTAAGGCTACTGATATAGTCTTTTTTACTGGAGGAGATCAGTTGCGAATAACCAGTATTCTGGCTGGTTCGCCAATTATGGAGGAGATTAAACGGAGATATCTGGAAGAATTTTTTATTATAGCCGGAACCAGCGCTGGTGCAGCTGCTATGTCCAGGACGATGATCTATGGCGGAGATAGCAGCGATGCACACCAGAAGGGTACAGTAAATCTTGGAGATGGGATTGGCTTAATAGATAATGTAATTATTGATACCCATTTCGTTGAGCGAGGAAGATTTAGCAGGTTGATGCAGGTTTTAAGTATTAATCCAACTAATGTAGGAATAGGTTTAGGTGAAGATGCCGGGGTTATTATTGAAAAAGGCCATATTATCAAAGCAATCGGGACCGGGGTGGTCGTGATTTTTGATGGTCAGGATTTAAAGTATTCGAATGTGGCCAATATTAGATATGATGAAGCAATTGCAATGGAGAACATGATTGTCCATACAATTTCCAATGGATATGGCTATGATTTACGGACAAGAAAATATCTGCGACCAGGAGATTCAGGTTGGATCACTGAGCAAAAAAAGAGGGATTAAAATGAAAATACTTGAAATAAGGGCCTTGAGGGGCCCTAATTTATATAGTCTCAGGCCAGTAATATTTATGAAACTGGATATAGGCAGCCTGGAACTTAAGCCGACAGACCAAGTTTCTGGCTTTAAGGCCAGGCTAGAAAAGATGATGCCTTCACTTTATATGCATAATTGTTCTCCAGGGAGGCCAGGCGGTTTCTTTGAGCGGATTGAGCGAGGGACCTGGGCTGGCCATGTAGTTGAGCATCTTGCGATTGAGCTCCAGGCCCTTGCTGATAATGATGTTTCATTCGGGAAAACTTTTAGCACAGATGAAGATACTGTCTATAATGTTGTTTATAGCTATATCGATGAAAATGTTGGCCTGAAAGCCGGCCAGTTTGCTTTGGAGATTGTAGAAAAGTTATTTCAGGGTGAGACTACTGAGATTGAGCCTTTAGTTTATCAATTAAAGGAAATTAGAGATGGGAGTCTGCTCGGCCCTTCAACTGAAGCCATTGTAAACGAATCCAGGCAAAGAGGTATCCCCCATATCAGATTGAATGAATATAGTTATGTCCAGTTAGGGCATGGCCGCTATCAGCGAAGGATTCAGGCCACATTAATGGATAGCACCTCAGCTTTAGGGGTTGAAATTGCTGATGACAAGGAATATACCAAGGAGATATTAGCTGAGATGGGGATTCCAGTACCTGAAGGGATTTCGGTGGATAATTTTGCTGAGGCTCGGGAAGTTGCTGGTAAGTTAGGCTATCCAGTAGTTGTTAAGCCCCTGGTGGGCAATCATGGCCGGGGTATAAGTATTGATATTCAGGATGATGAGGAGTTGGAAATTGCATATCAGATGGCTCAAAAGATTTGTGCTGATGTCTTGATCGAGAAACTTTTAGTTGGCACAGATTTTCGAATTCTGGTGATTAATGGTAAGTTTGTAGCAGCTGCTAAACGAGAGCCGGCTTTTATAATTGGCGATGGCAGTTCTACAATTCAGCAGCTGGTCGAAGAGATCAATAATGATCCTAAACGAGGCATTGGTCATGAGAAGAATTTGACCAGAATAACTATAGATGCTATGACAGAAAGGATTTTAGCAGGAAAAGATTTATCTCTACAGTCAGTTTTACCTGCTGGAGAAAAACTATATATTAAATCAACGGCCAACCTCAGTTCTGGAGGGACTGCCATAAATGTGTCTGAAAATGTTCATCCCCTGGTAAAGTCGATGGCTGAAAGAATTGCCAGGATAATTGGCCTGGATGTTATCGGAATTGATATTGTAGCCCCAACATTGCAGGGGCCACTCCAGAAAAATATTGGCGGTGTAGTTGAAGTTAATGCTGCGCCAGGTTTTAGGATGCACCTTGATCCGACTGAAGGCCAGCCAGTTAACGTAGCGGCGCCATTGGTCGATATGCTCTTTCCGCCTGGAACTTATCAACCAGTACCGATTATTGCTGTTACCGGTACCAATGGCAAAACGACTACTGTCAGGCTGATTGCTCATATTCTTGGCTTGAGCGGGAATACTGTCGGTATGACATCTACTGATGCAGTGGTTATTGATAATATTCCAGTACTTGAGGGAGACTTTAGCGGTCCAGCCGGGGCCAGAGCAGTTTTAACAGATGCAACTATCGATCACGCTGTCCTGGAAGTGGCTCGAGGCGGGATCCTGCGCCGGGGCTTAGGTTATTCCCGGGCTGATGTCGGAGTGCTGCT
This sequence comes from Bacillota bacterium, assembly GCA_051745425.1. Classification (GTDB taxonomy): domain Bacteria; phylum Bacillota; class Halanaerobiia; order Halanaerobiales; family Halarsenatibacteraceae; genus Halonatronomonas. The sequence goes on along the minus strand of JBNJEB010000068.1, from coordinate 531 downwards.
TAATGTTAGCTCTGATCATCTTGGAGAAGGGGAAATAGATACCCTAGAAGACCTGGCCAGACTCAAATCAACAGTTATTGAAGCGGTAAAACCTGATGGCCATGCAGTTATAAATGCTGATGATCCACTGGTTCTTGGCTGTCTGGAAAATATCAGAGCCAATCCAGTTTTATTTTCAGTTAACCCTGAGAATTCGGCCCTGAAGGAAAATCTTGAAAAAGGCAATATGAATGTTATTTATAAAGATGGCAATATAATAATTAAAAAAGAGGGCTGGGAGTCAGTGGTTGCCAGTGCTGCTGAGATTCCAATAACCTTTACCGGTAAAGCTATCTTTAATATTAAAAATGTACTTGCTGCTGTGGCGGCAGTTTCTGCTTTAGGTTTAAATGCCAAGCAGATTAGGGCTGGCCTGGTTAGCTTTAGTGCATCTCTCGGTCAATCTCCTGGTCGGATGAATATCATTGAGATTGATGAATTTAAAGTTGTTATTGATTATGGCCATAATATTGGCGCAGTTCAGGCTACTGG
>JBNJEB010000067.1:0-8087 GCA_051745425.1 Bacillota bacterium | reverse complement strand
TATCTAACTTTAGGTTTTGAATCTGGAGTTCCTGTAACACTTAATGGCCAGACATTAAAGCCGCTTGAACTGGTTCATAAACTAAATAAGATTGGCGCAAATTACGGTGTTGGCAGAATAGACATGGTTGAAAATAGACTGGTTGGCATCAAATCAAGAGAAATCTATGAAGCCCCAGCCGCCTCAATTCTAATGCAGGCCCATCAGGACCTATCAGCACTGGTTCTTCAGAGAGAAACCATGCATTTTAAAGAGACATTAATGCCTAAATATAGTGAAACTGTCTATTACGGACTCTGGTTCTCTGAATTAAGACAGGCCATGCAGGCATTTTTTAATAGCTTTAAAGATAAAATTAACGGAGAAGTTAAGCTTAAATTATATAAAGGCCAGGCCAAAGTAGTTGGTAGAAAGTCTAATAATTCCCTTTATGACAACGGTCTTGCAACCTATGAAAAAAATGATAGTTTCGATCATGACGCAGCAGCCGGTTTTATTAAGCTCTGGTCACTCCCCTTAAAAACTGCTGGCCAGGCTAAAACAGCTAGCTCTAAAAACGATATAAATAAGAGGCAGATAATATGAAATTATGGGGTGGCAACTTTAAATCAGATTCAAGTAATAAATTAAATAGCTTTAACTCTTCCCTGCCCTTTGATATTAAATTATATAAATATGATATAGCAGGTAGCAGAGCCCATGTTAAAATGCTTGCCGCCCAGGATATAATAAGTGAAGAGGATAAAAATTTAATTTTAGATGGCCTTCAACTGGTTGAAAAGGAAATTGAACAGGCCATTGAAACTGGTGATCATTTTAATTTTGATGCTGAAGATATCCATAGCCTGGTCGAGGAATTATTAACCAAAAAAATAGGCCCTTCTGCCGGGAAAATGCATACTGGCAGAAGCAGAAATGATCAGGTCGCACTTGATATCAAGCTTTATTTAAAAGACCAGATTAATAATCTGCAGAATTTATTAAAAACAACTATTATTTCATTAACTGAAATAGCAGAAGATGAAATTGAAACTCTAATGCCTGGTTATACCCACCTCCAGGCAGCTCAGCCTATTACCTTAGGCCATCATCTATTGGCCTATGCCTGGAAACTAAAAAGGGATTATGATAAATTATCAGATACATTAAATAGACATGATCTATCTCCTCTCGGAGCAGGAGCACTTGCCGGGAGTAGTTTCCCATTAGACAGAGAAATGGTTGCAGATGAATTAAATTTTACAGGCATTACTGAAAACTCTCTGGATACTGTTAGTGATAGAGATTTTATATTAGATTTTCATAGCTCGGCAGTTAATATAATGCTTCACCTGAGCAGCTTTGCTGAAGAAATTATCATCTGGAATAGTCCAAATTACAATTTTATTGATATAGACGATGAAATGTCAACAGGGAGTAGCATTATGCCTCAAAAAAAGAATCCTGATATTGCCGAACTGATCAGAGGCAAATCTGGCAGAATCTTAGGCAATCATACAGCCCTGGCTACATCACTAAAGGGCTTACCTCTGGCTTACAACAAAGATTTACAGGAAGATAAAGAAGGTTTATTTGATACTGTTAATAATTTATATGAAATTCTAAATATTCTTCCTGACTTTTTAAAATCAATCTCATTTAATAGAGATAATCTTGAAAAAGCAACTTATAAAGGTTATTTAAATGCAACTGAACTTGCTGATTATTTAGCCGATAAAGGTCTGCCTTTCAGGCTGGCCCATCAGGTATCTGGAAAAACAGTTAATTTTGCAATCAAAAATAACTGCCAGTTATCAGAAGTAAAGCTAAAAGAGCTCCAAAAGATCTTAGAAAATACTTTAAACCCAAATGAAAACGAAGATTTTAATATTAATATTGATAAAGAAGTTTATAATTGGTTAGATCTAAAAAACGCCGTAAAGAGAAAAAATCTTCCAGGTGGTCCTGCTCCTGACCAGGTCAAAAAACAGATTATAGCTTTAAAAAAATTTTTTAAGTAATAAATATCATTAATTGCCAGACCTCTTGTCACAATTAAATTTTTAATGTATAATTAGAATAACAAATGTGATATTTTTGTGAATATACTTTGATAGAACTTCACAAAAGGAGGTGGCCAGTTGTTAAAATATCTTACTGCCATACCACTGTTAATCGCAATTATTTTTTTAGGAACCTTTACGACACAGATGATTTCAATAGATAACCTTTTACCAACTGAGACCAGACTGTCTACTGACCCCTTAAATCCAATAAATTATAGTTTAAATATCGATTTAGAAAATACAAGTTTTGATAAACAGGGTTTTAATATGTGTTCAGGATATGCAGCTGCATTTATTCGCAGATATTATGGCCAACCTGCAACAGGAACCCAAATTTATCGAAAAATTGCCTATAAATTACCCTTTGATATTGGAGTACCACCTCATAGATTAATATCTCATTTTCGAGATAATAACCTAAATGCTGTTGCCAGAACAGGTGATTTAAGTGAATTGAAATATTTTTCTTCCCAGAACATTCCTGTAATAGTCCTGGTTGGAGAAGGCTTTAAATGGCAGCATTATATGGTCCTGGTAGGTTATAGCGAAGAAGATAATGAAATGTATTTTTATGATCCTGAAACTGGACCAGCCATGGTTGCCCGTGAAAAACCTGGGAATAAAACATTAACTACTGATAACTTTTTAAAGATCTGGGAAAATGACCTGCCTTTCTTTTCTCAATTATTTATTACAGTAGATGAAATTCAGCCAGAAAGATCAGCATAAATTTAAGCCCCTTAAACGGGGCTTTTTTTAAAATATAAATATACCTAAAAGACCTGTAAATAAAATTAGCAATCCAGGATGCAAATTAGTAAATAATAATGCTACAAAAACTAATCCTGCAATTATAAAACCTGTAATATTCCAGGATAAAGCAATTGAAGAAGTATATAAAAAATAGGCTATCAAACCAGCTGTAGCAAAACCAACTGCTTTAAGAAAAGCTGCAAAATGTGGCGAGCCCTCTAATTGTGTCATTAATGAAATTAAAAGAATTATTATTAATGCCGGGGGTAAAATAACTCCTATATTAGCCACTATCACCCCAGGAATCCCGGCTACTCTATAACCTGTTAAAGTGGCAAACTTAATCGAGATTGCCCCAGGTATCCCCTGAATTATTCCAGTAAATTCTACAAACTCATCAGCTGTCATCCATTGATAATTATTAACTACCTCTGCTTCAATCAATGGATATAATACATAACCTCCACCAATACTTAAAATACCCACCCTAAAAAAGGCAACAAAAAGATTGATTAAAGCCAATTATATCACCTAAAACTTAACTGCAGTACCATAGGCAACAATTTCAGCAGCACCATTCGTAATTGTTGATGTCGCAAATCTAACACCAATTACTGCATCTGCTCCTAATTCTTCTGCATCTGCTTCCATCTCATCTAAGGCCTGGTCTCTAGCCTCTTTAAGTAAGTCAGAATACTCCTTGACATCTCCACCAAAGAGCTTTCTAATTCCAGCAGTAATATCTTTCCCTAAATGGACGGCCTTCATCTCACTTCCTCTAACAAGGCCTAATGTTTCATAATCTCTTTTTAAATCTGTCGTTGATAATAACATTAATTACCCTCCTAATCACTTGTAAATATCAATAATCCTGTTACAATATAATTATAGCATTAATACTTCATAAATTAAATAGAGTACTGAAAGGATAGATATTATGCTTAAACTTAAAGTTTTTAATAAAATAATTTTTGTTCTGCTTACAGTCATATTATTCACATCTACTTCCCTGGCCAGTGATATTTCATTTAACACCCTGGAGCCTGAAATAGGCAGCATCATAACAATAAAAACCCATGGAGATCTTGCCAGTGGAGAAGTAATTATTAACAGTGAAAGTTTCCCGATTAGACCTGACAACAACCAGGGCATAAGTATTGTCCCTATCTCTTACTGGTGGTCGCCTGGTGAATATACAGCTACAATTATCGATAATCAGGGCAGAACCTGGCTTAAAGAGAATATATCAGTAACAGCTGCTGATTTTGATGAAAGTTACTTAACAATTGATGATAAGCAGGAAGAAACAGTCAGGCCAACAGATCCAGAAAAGCAGGCCAGAAGGGAAAAAGATCGACAAATGGTCAAGGAAGCCAGGGCAGAAAGCCATCAGGACCGTCTCTGGGATGAAAGCTTTATCTGGCCATTAGAAGGCCGTTTAACGACAGATTTTGGCGCTACCAGATACCATAATAACGAACTGGCCAATAGACATAGCGGGATAGATATTGCAGCTCCTACCGGAACACCTGTTGCAGCCAGTAATACTGGCCAGGTTACTCTTGCCGAAGACCTTCTGGCTACTGGTAAGACAATAATAATCGATCATGGCTGGAATATCTACACATCATATTTGCATTTAAGCGAATTATTTGTTGAAAAAGGAGACTATATCTCAAAGGGTGAAGAAATTGGTGCTGTTGGCTCAACAGGTTTTTCCACAGGTCCCCATCTTCACTGGTCAGTTTCCTATAATCGAATATTTTTAAATCCTCGGAATTTTGTAGATTTAGATTTATAGAATAATACAGGTTTTTACAGATTAAGGGCCCTGGAATCAATATCCAGGGCCCTTAACAATTAAATAATACTCTTCAATTTGATTTATTCAAAACTCCATAAGTTAATATGGGATATTGGATTTCTAAAATCATTGAATAAGTCTTCTGGAATATTTAGCTGGTCATTATAAGCAAGACCATCAATAGGCCAGTATAAAGGATAAGAAGGTACATCTTCCATAGCTACCTCCTGAACCTCTTTAAATAGCTCCCAGCGTCTCTCTGTATCAGTTTCAGACTTAATCTCATCTATTAATTCATCAACCTCTGCATTCTCATAAACTCCAAAGATAGGGTTCCAGCTAGATTCTGAATGCCAGTTTTCTATAAAACTAAATGGATCTGGAGCTGTAGCTGACCATCTTTCTCTAAAGATAGGTGCTTCTCCTTCACCGGTGGCATCTAAATAGGTACCCCATTCAAGAGTTACAACTTCAGCCTCAATCCCAACATCTGCTAACTGCTGCTGAATCTGTTCTGATTCCATTACCCTTTCACGATAACCTGAAGGGGCATAAATTTCTGTTTCAAACCCATCTGGATATCCTGCTTCTTCCAATAATTCTCTGGCTTTATCAGGATTATATTCATAGGCATTTGCATCAGGTGCAGAACCAGCATGAAATCCTGGAACTCTACCTACAGCAGGAACAGCTAAATCTCCTCTAGTTAAAGCTATTAATTCTTCTCTGTTTATAGCATAGGCAACAGCCTGCCTCAACTTTTTATCGGAAAAGATAGAATCATCCCTCTTATTAAATACTATTCTGTGGTCCTCAAAGGTTTCAAAAGAACCGAATTTAAGTTCAGCAGCTGGATTATTTTTCAAGCTATTATATTCATCTGCAGGTAACTCAGCAATAAAATCAATTTCTTTTGACTCTAATGCCATAACTGCTGTACTAATTTCAGGATAAAAACGGAACTCCAGATTAGGAATTTCTGCAACATGATGCCAGTAATCTTCATATCTTTCCAGCTCAATAAATGATCCTGAATGATGTTCTACAAATTCATATGGACCACTACCTACTGGATTTCTCTCATATTCCTCCCAGCCAACATCTTCAATATAATCTTTAGGCATCACATGGCCTCTTAAACGGGCAGTAGTTAGAAAGGCTACATCAGGATTTGCCAATTTAACTTCAAGTGTATAATCATCAATTAAATTTAGCTCTTCAATATCCTCATAATAACTTTGATGGGGTGAACCCATCTCTTCATCCATATACTGCTCATATGAAAATTTAACATCTTCAGCAGTTAGTTCCTCTCCATTATGAAAAGTAATACCTTCTTTAATATTAAATGTATAAACTTTGCCATCTTCTGATACCTCATAATCCTCAGTAATTGAACCTTCAGTAATGTAATTACCCTGAGAGTCTAACTCAATTAATGGATCATGAATCATACTAAGCACAAAGCCTGCTTCTGTATCTTCCCGGGTAACAGGGTTAAGCCTGGAAGGCTCTGTTTGAATTGAAATTCTGACTGTATCACGGGCCATAACTTCTCCATTCGCCATCACAACAAGGCCAAAAACTAAACATAGTACTAAAATGATACTTAATTTTTTCAATTTAATCCCTCCTGAGTTTTAAAATAATTCAATCTTAAAAAACTGTAGATTGACTGGCTAAACCACCCCCTTAAATTATTAAAATATTTCTTTTATCAATTATTTAATCTAAGTCATACAAATGACAGGCAACTTTTCTGCCCTGTCTGTAATCAAAAATCGGACTTTCTTCTTCACAGATGGACATTTTTTCTGGACACCTTGGATGAAAATGACAACCAGATGGTGGGTTTACAGGACTGGGCACTTCACCCATTAAAACTGTTCCTAATTTTCTAGAAGGAGTCGGTTCAGGAACTGAACCAAATAACCCCCTGGTATATGGATGCATTGGTTCCCTGAACATTTCTCCAACTTCATCCAGTTCAACTAATCTTCCCAGATACATAACTCCAATCCTATCTGATATAACCCTAATCAAATTAATATCATGAGAAATAAAGAAATATGTCAGATCTTTCTCCTCTTTAATTTTAGCTAATAATTTTAAGATTTTAGCCTGAACTGAAACATCAAGGGCTGATGTAGGTTCATCTAAAAAAACAACCTCAGGATCAACAGCCAGTGCTCTGGCGACAACCACTCTCTGTTTTTGGCCACCTGATAATTCATGAGGATAACGGATCATATGCTCAGCCTGAAGACCCATGCTTTTCAGTAACCTGACAATTTCTACAGTTATTTCCTCTCTACCACTGGCTAAATTATGAATTTTAAAGGGTCTTGCCAGATTATCGTAAATAGTCATTCTAGGATTCAAAGAAGTATGAGGGTCCTGAAAGACGAGACTCATCTGTCTTCTTAACATTTTTAACTGTTTATTATCATATTTAGTTATATCCTCACCTTTAAAATTAATACTTCCAGCGCTGGAATCCAGCAATCTAAGTAACAGCCTGGAAAGGGTGGATTTACCACAGCCTGATTCTCCTACCAGCCCAAAAACTTCTCCGACTTTTAAATCTAAATCAACACCATCAACAGCTCTCACATCACCCTCTTTGCTGGCAAAGATTTTCTGAATCTGATCTGCCTGTAAAATTACTTCTTCTGAATTCATGATAAATCCTCCTTAAAACAGGCAACCTGATGACCAGGTGCCACTTCCTTTAATACCGGTGGGTCTTCTTTACATTCTGGCCTTGTATGTTCGCACCTTGGGTGGAATCTACAACCAGGTGGAGGATTAATCAATCTTGGCACAGAACCTGAAATTTCAATAAGATTATCAATACTTGTCTCTGGCCCAAGTACTGAACTAATCAGCAATTTACTATATGGATGGACAGGATTATTAAATAAATCTTCCATAGTTACATTTTCTACAATTCTCCCGGCATACATTACAGAAACCCGATCACAAATCTCACTAACAACTGCCATATCATGTGTAATATATAAAATAGTAATATCAGTATCAGTCTGTAAATCCTTTAAAACATTTAAAAATTGAGCCTGGATCGAAACATCTAAAGCTGTTGTTGGTTCATCTGCAATCAAAAGAGAGGGTTGACAGGCCAGGTTTAAGGCAATCATTACCCGCTGCTTCATTCCGCCAGAAAGCTGATGGGGATATTTTTTTAATAATCTTTCTGGATCAGGTAACTTAACACTATTTAGAGCCTCAATCATCTTCTTTTCCCGTTCAGAATTACTCCCTGGCTGATATATCCTTAATACCTCATCTAATTGATCTTTAATAGTAAATACAGGATTTAAAGATGAACCAGGATCTTGAAATATCATCGCAATTTCATTACCCCGATAATCTCTTTGCAGCTCATGTTGAGTCTTAGCTAATAGATTATCGCCTTTATATAAAATTTCTCCACCTTTAATCATAGTATTGCTATCAAAAAGCCC
>JBNJEB010000066.1:0-8093 GCA_051745425.1 Bacillota bacterium | reverse complement strand
TGCAGCCTTAATGGCCGGTATAGCATTTGCCAATTCTCATGCAGGGATTATTCATGCTATAGGTGATGCCTGTGAAAAAATATCAGATGTATCTCACGGTGATGCTCTGGCTGTGCTCTTACCCCATGGAATGTTTTATAATTTAAAGTTTGAGTACTGCAGAAATTCTTATGAGGATATTTTACTTGCCTTAGAAGGAGCAGATAAATTTGCAAATATCAAAGCAGAAGATAGAGCATTAATGGCTGTTAATTCTGTAGTAGATATTTTAATTGAACTGCGTTCTCTAACAGATATTCCTCTGCGTTTAGAAGAAATAGGTGTTAAAAGATCAGAGTTTAATCAGATTATTGATAAGGCAATGCATAATAGTGCTCTTTTAAATTCTGCGGGACAGGTTAATAGAGATGATATAGAGAGTATTTTAGAATCAGCATTCTAAAATTAAAATAATGGACATTTGCCAGAAATGACAGATGCCTCTTTTAATATGTTTGGGAATTAATGTACTTTAGGGGGATTTTTATGAATGAGGAGAAGGTTAATTTCTATGGTCTTGGTCCATTTTATCTTGAATATCAGGGAAAAATTGTAGATGGAAGCAACTGGATATCTAAAAGAGCATTATATTTATTAATGTATCTTTTGATGGCAAAAGATAGAAAGATTGCTGCAGAAGAATTGGTTGATATTTTCTGGGAAGAATCAGATTTGGAAGACGGCAAAAATAAATTATATAATACTGTCTATCTATTGAGGCGATCACTTGCTAAGGACGGAATTCCAAAAGATATTGTTAAATCAGTCAGTGGTGGTTATTCTATAAATAATGGTTATCAAATCTGGACAGACTGGGATTATTTTGAGCAAGTTACGAAACAGCTCCTTCATCAAGATGATTTAGAAGTAGCTGAATTAGAACATCTTTTTCAACTTTATCGGGGTGATTTTTTTCCTTCACTGCGTTATGAAGGGTGGACAGAAATTCAGCGTGAAAATTTAAGAGAAAATTATTTAACTTTAATTGATATACTCAGTCATAAATTATATGCCGCTAAACGATATCGGGATACAGTTAACTATCTGCACAGTGGTATCAAGTATGATCCTTATCGTGAAAATTTTTATTTGCTTTATATTAAAGCCCTTGTTAAGCTGGGAAGAATAGCTGAAGCAATAAACAGTTATAAAAAATGCGAGCAGATTTTAAGAGAAGAGCTTGATGTTTTACCCGGTCAGGAATTAAAAAATGAATATCATAAGATTAAATTGAGCCGTGAATTAAGTACCAGGATTGAAAATGATATAGTTTTTGATGAAAAAGCTGAAGATTCTGGGGCTATGATCTGTGGACTTGATGTTTTTAAAAAAATTTATGATTTAGAAAGCCGACATGTCAGGAGATTAAATAAGGAATTTGTGATGATTAAAATTGATTTTACAGAAGTAGAAATTTCAATTGCTTTTTCAGATATTGCAAAAAAAATTGCTTCTCTGCTTCGCTCCTGTGATTTGATTCATATTTCAAATTATAAAATGCACTTACTTCTGCTGGATACAAATATGGTAAGTAGTGGTATAATTATTAATAAAATTAATTATTTATTTCAAGAACTAGGACTGTCAAAAAAACCATCAATAGACATTAAAGAAATAAGTTAAAGAGTATGAAAAGTTAGTCATAATAGAATAAAAGCATAATTTATTAAAACCACCTTAATTGGTGGTTTTTTTATGTTTCGAGATTTTTTAGATATATATTGCAGTTATTTTTTAGTTTCAACTGTTATTATTAATTTAGAAAAAATAGGTTTAATTCTTATGCTGGTAGTTTAGAAAAAGCAAAAAAGATTATTCAAAAATCATTAATTAATTGTCCCACAAGCTGTTTTTTTAAAAATATGTCTTAATATTTTGAAATTTATTTAGACTAATTTTCTCAATTATTTATTTTATAATTGGGAGGTGTTGAAATGTTAAAAAATAGTAAAATAATTTTAATTGTATTAATTATATTAGTAATAATATTTTTAAATGGTGTTGTTTCAGCTCAAAATCAAGATTTATATTTTAGAAAACAACCAGAAAAGTTTTATTTTGTCAGTGATTATAATTCCTTATTAATTGGGGAGTTAAATAAGCCAGATCAAAAAAATATAACTGCTTATAACTTTAAGTATGATTATTTATATTTGGATGAAGGAGCATATATCTATCAAAAAGGTAATAATAATAATAATAGTAGGATAAATCAATTTGGTGAAAGTATTTTTGCTTTGATAAAACAATTTCTTTCTGATAATGATGGAGAAATTAATCAGGGTGGTGTAGATAATTATGCTTTTATAGTGCAGAAGGGAACTGCTAATCAGGGATTTCTCAATCAAAATGGAGCTGATAATTTAGCTTTAATTGATCAGTTTGGAGAAAATAATCAAGCCTATATAACTCAAGATGGAGATGGCAATTCAGCTTCTATTTTTCAATCTGCTAATGATAATAAGTACACCATCATTCAAGATTGAAATAATCTGCAAATAAATTTTTGTTTGAATTATTATAAAAGTATATGATTGGAGGTGTTTAAATGGTAAAAAATAGATTCAGAATCATAGTTACTTTAATCTTAGTCTTAATTTTTTCAAGTGGCTCTGTATTTGCAGAGTCTCCACCAGGGAATCCTAATGTAGGATTTGAATTTCCAGGCCAGGGCGAATTTAGAGGAAACTATAATCCTTTTTTATCTGGGAATGGTAATAATTCAAATCCGGGAAATGGACAAAATAATAATTGGGATTATGAATATTCTGGATTAGATAAAGGAGCCTATATTTATCAATATGGTCACTACAATGATGGGATAATAGAACAGTATCAGGATGGTAATTATGCTTTGATAAAGCAGTGCTTATTGGCTAATGATGGAGAAATCAAGCAGAACGGTATAGATAACTATGCTTTTGTTGTGCAGAAGGGAGTTGCTAATCAGGGGAACCTTAATCAAAATGGAGCTGATAATCTGGCTGTAATAGGTCAACTGGGCATAAATAATAAAGCAAATATTAATCAAAACGGAGATTCTAATACTGCAGCTATCATGCAGTTAGGTAATGATCACGATTATACTATAATTCAGGATGGAAATGATACTAAGGTTAAATTAATGTTTGGTTTGTAATAAAAGAGAATAGCTTTAAATTTATTTCTACATTTTTATATTTTCGAGAATTTTTAGATATCTATTCCATTTATTTATTAGTTTAGATTGTTATTATAAGTTTAGACAAAAAAAGAAATAGACAAATTAATTGTAGCGGGAGGTGAAATAAAAAGTAATTTAGTCTCATTGGAAGCTGTGATCCGCCATTTTGAATTGGTCACCTAGTATTTGGCGGAGAGCTAATGGTGAAACCGGCCAAAAAAAGTAGGGAATTTACAAAAACCAATGAGGAGGAAAAAAAATGAAAAAATTATTTATTTTAGGTTTAGCAGTTCTTATGGTGTTGGGAATTACTTCTATGGTTGGTGCTGTCCCTGATCATAAATATAGAAGCTTAACAGATGGCTGGTATATTGACTCTCAAGATGCAGGTAATGTTGGTCATAATTCTATGATGCCAGGTGGCTGGGATAATGCAACTATATTAGCTGAAGTAGAACAGAGTAATGAGCTTCATAATGCTTTAATTAATCAAACAACCTGGGGTACTTCTAATTATGCTGGTATAGGTCAGAATGGTTTAATGAATGATGCAGTAGTTGATCAGGTAGGAACTCAAAACTTTGTTCGAGTAAGTCAGTGGGGCAATAATCTGGAAGCCACAGTAGATCAGTATGGATATACTAACAGAGTTAGAACCAGACAGAGTGGAGATTTTGATGTGCTTGAGGTAAAACAGAATGGAGATTTAAACTATGCTAGAGTTGAGCAGCATGATACAGATAGAGCATTTGCTTTAATTGATCAGGAAGGTTTTAATAATGGAGCTGCTATTTTCCAGAATGATAAAGAGGATTTAAATGCAACAATTCACCAAGATGGAGATTATAATGAAGCAGTTATTAATCAGTCTGGTTCTATTAGTCAATAATAAGTATACTATATTAAAGTAGTAATTTATATTTGATTTATCTTTAACAGAGGGCAGTTTAAATAAATTATTTATTTAAACTGTCCACTTTTTAAAACTTGTAGTGGTTTCAATATTTATGTCTTTTATTAAATCGGTAAGGAAGGATGATCAAATTGAAAAACACTAAATTATTACAAGTAATATCTCTGTGTTTTTTTGTTTTATTAATCATAATTTCTCCAGTCACTGCTGCAGATAATGAAGCAGACGATTTAGAGTGGAGACTTGGTTTAATTGAGTCTTCCCAGAAATTAATGGAGGAACAGAATCAGGATAATAATAATTATCATAAAATTGGTATAGTTTTTACAACTTATGGAGAAGATAGTGCTGTAAATAGTGGAATTAGATTTTCACCTGTAATTTTATCTCTGGGAGAAAGACCTTTGAGATTTATGGGAGAAGTAATTTATTTAAGCAAAGAAAAAGATCTGAATGCCTTTGTTTCTTTAACCTTTGAAGCAATTTCTAATTTATATATTGGTGGAGGAGCTGAAGTCACTGATGATATTGACTATCATGGACTGGTGGGCCTGAATATCGGAGATAATATTTTTCTAGAAGCTAGAATTTATAACAGCAGTGATAATTTTGATAATTCTGAAGAAATAGATGTTTATCCATTTTTTGGACTTCAGATGAGTTTTTAAGAATAGAGGAACTCTGATTTCAAAAGGGAGGTTTAAGAATAATGAAAAAAATTATCTTTTTAATAGTAATTTTAATGATCAGTATTAATTTTAGTGCTTTTGCTGCAGTGTATCCTGATTACAGTATGAAGTGGAATTTTGAACTTTTTAATGATCATGATGCTCGTCAGGTAGCATTAAATTTAGCTAAAAGCCAGGAAGAATTATTAAAAGAAGCTATAGAAACTGACCCTATAGATCAATTTATAGATGGTTTAGAAAGACGCCTTTACACTTCTGCACAGAGAAAAATTATCGATATGATAATAGATGAAGATGAAGTTGCATCTGGTAACTTTGATATCGGAGATCTGAGCATAGTTGTAGCAGAAGATCCAGAAACCGGTCAGGTATTAGTAGAAATTGTAGATAAAATAAGTGGAGATAGCACTATAGTAACCTATTCTAATGATTATTTTGGAGATGATTTTTCTGATTCCGGTTTTTATTTTTAAACTGGTTTATACTAGAGTTAAGGAGGTATGAAATATGAAACTACAAAAATTGATATTTATATTTCTTCTTTTTATAATTATCTTTATCTCAAATTTTGTAAGTGCAGCTGATGTAGATGCAGAAGTCAATAATGAAAAAGTCATGCAGGATATTCTGGCAAATTCAAGCAAAATTTTATCTGCCCAAAAAAATGTAACAGCAGCTACTCAGTTATTGGCCTCTCTTCCAGCAAGAAAAGAAAAAATACAACTTGCTATTTATGATATAGCTGATAAGACGGGTAAAAGGGATGCCACAGGTTCTCCAGTTTTAACTCAGGGTGCTACTGATATGATGATTACTGCTTTACATCGTTCCCGGCAGTTTAAGGTTTTAGATAGATCAGCACTGGGTAATTTTATGAATGAACAAAATTTGGTCAGTCAGGAGAGAACTATTAATGGTCAGGGAGCCAAAGTAGGAGAAATGCTGGGCTCAGAATATCTAATAACAGGGGCAATAACAGAATATCAGATTGATAAAAAATCAGCAGGTTTAGGTCTTGCTATTGGTGGTAAGGGTGGACAGCAGGAATATGCTTTAGCCAGCTGTGCTTTAGATATAAGAGTAATTAATACAACTTCTGGTGAAGTTGTATGGGCCAGAAGTTTTAAAAAAGAGATTGAAGGTAAAAAAATATCTTTTCAGGTATTTTCCTTTATTGATAATAATATAGTGGAATTTGAATCTGGAAGGGGAAAACAGGAAGTTATTAATTTTGTAGTAAGAACAATAATTGAAGAAAGTGTTTTTGAGCTGGTACAGAGCAATATATTTTAGTTATATTTTTGTCAGTACTGGAGGTGAGTGGAATTGAATTTTATAAGCAAGAAAATAATTATTATATCTTTATTATTAATAACTACTTTTCTTTTAAGTGCTTGTGACACCGTTTTGGAAGGTAATAATGATGCTAATCGAGATTTAGTTTATCTAAGTATAAATTCCAATTATCCTTATGGAATTAAGACTTTAAAACCTGGTAGTGGACGTTATGCCTATGATGAGGGCGTAATTGCAGAAATTGATTTTTCTCCGGAAGTAGGACTGGAATTTATTAATTGGGCAGGAGCTGATGGAGACCAGGTAAAACAAGAACCAAATGGGACATATATAATTAAAATGAATAATCATAAAAATATCAGTATTATCATGAAATTAATAGAATTTATGCCTCGATATATTATATTTGATGATAATCTAGAGGTAGAATATAAAGATCAGATAGTAAATATCCCCTATAATCTGGAGATTTTAACATTAAAATTTAACAATAAAGTAAATGAAGCAAATGATTTAACAGCTGTAGTTGAGCTTACTTCAGAAGCAGAAGAAATTAGAGAATTAACACCTCTCAATATAGTGATCGAAGATAATAAAATCATATTAGATTGGTATGAAAGAATATTTTATGAAGCTAGAAATGACGACTATTTTGACTTTGGAGAAGAATATAAATTAATCATTAAACAGAATTCGAATGATAAAATTTTTGACACCAGTCTAAATGAAGTAAAAGAAGATATAGAGATTGATTTTATGGTGGAAGAACCTTTTCCTGAGATTCCTCAAAATATTGTTTTAAAAAGAGAGAACAATAATAAACTTGAAATCTCCTGGCTGGGCAGCAGAACAAATAATGTAATTGAAATTGATGAATATGTAAGTAAATATAAAATATACAAATATATCAATAAAGATAAGTTTACTAAAGAAAATGCTGATGAAATAATTTTAGTTGAGGTTAGTGAACCTGATGAAAATAAAATAATAAGAAAAGTAGACAGCAATGTTGATCTGCTTCAAAATAAATATTCTTATAGAATCCAGGCAGTAAACAGTTTTGACAATGAAAGTGAATTAAGTGAAATTGCTTCTACTTATTAAACAGCTTTTCCACTACAAGGCGGGGGCTGAAAAATATGGCCCCCGACTAAATTCTGCTGAATCCAGGGCAGTAATGTCCTGTTTAGCCCCGGTTTTAAATGCCGGGGTTTATTATTTTAAGAATGAGATTTAAATTTTATGGTGATTTTTGATAGTAGATTTAAGGTGATATAGAATTTGACCAGAAAGATTAAAAGGAGGTGCAGAAATGTTACAATACGCTATAATCTTTTTTGTGATTTCAATTATTGCAGGTCTCTTTGGTTTTAGAGGGGTGGCAGGTACTTCACAAACAATTGCTAAGTTTCTTTTTGTTTTATTTCTGATTCTTTTTGTTCTAACTCTGATATTTGGTAATTCATTAATTTAACTGAACTCTAAAAGACTAAATTATATGTATTGATATGCCCCTTATAAGAGACAGATTAAATAATAAATCTGTTTTATCAGCAAGGGGTATTTTTTTAGATTTTAATTTTTAAGTAAATTTAACACTTTAAAAAGATTAGAAGCTTTAATCTTTAAAACATTAGTAAAAGCATTAATTTACTATAAATTGATAAAATAGCTGGACAAATTTACTTTTATATTATATAATTCGACTATGAGTCATATTGACTCCTGGTCGAATATTATATTGAAATTAATTTTACTCCCCTCCCCCGGGGAGTTTTTCTATGTTTATTCAGTTGAATTTTTTTGTTAAATAATTTACAGTAAAAATGATTATATGAGTCTAATAATGATAAATTTCATCTAAGAGAGAGATAAAGCTGTCTTAAGTATTATATAGATTAAAAATAGCAGGTTTATGACTTGATTTATTTTTCAGAATATTTTATAATCATAATTGTAAACGTTAACGTAAACGTTACCGAAAGATAATTAT
>JBNJEB010000065.1:0-8220 GCA_051745425.1 Bacillota bacterium | reverse complement strand
AGTAATCAATTTCGAATTAGGAATTGAAATGGGTAATAATTTCTGGATCTTTGCCCGGGATATGATTTTAATTCTTCCACCAGCCTTTGTAATTATTGGCTTATTTGAAATCTGGGTCGATAGAGAGACAATTGAAAATAATTTTGGTGAAACTTCTGGAATTAAAAAGCATATTTATGCAATTTTATTGGCAGCTACAACAGTCGGCGGTACATTTGTTGCCTTTCCAGTTGCTAACTCATTATATCATAAAGGGGCAGATTATAGCTCAATATTCACCTATATCACATCAGCCTCACTAGTTATGATTCCAATGAGTATTATGGAAGCTTCAATACTGGGCTTAGAATTTACTCTAATAAGAATAGGCGTATCTCTACCCCTTGTTGTTATAAGTTCAATAATACTTGCTTCCTTATTCCAGGAATATCGTTACCAATTACCAAGTGATGTTTAAATTAAGCTCTACTTCTTAAATATTCCAGGATATCCAAGGGCATAGTTTTACCCTCAGGAATTCTTTCTTCAAAATTTTCCCTGGAGTAAAAACTATTTAATGCCTTTTCAAAGTCCTGATTAAACTTTCCATCAACAGGACCATCATATAAACCAAAGTCAATTAACAATTCCTGAACTTCAATTAATTGCTGGCCTTTAAGCTCAACATGCTCAACATCACTTTCCAGAAAATAAAGATAAAAAAGATCCAGCAACTCGGCCAGCTTCTCTATTGGTTCAGGATGATCATCAACCCTCAAATCAATATATTTATCAGTTAATCCACCATAACCTCCATTTTCTTTATATACCAGGATGGCTGCTGCCTGTTGTCCCCTGGAATCACCACCGGCTGCCTGACCTGCCTGCAAAGCCTTTAATAATCTGTCAGCAAGTCTCCCCTCTGTCTTCTCAAAGGTTCCTGCCATCTCTTCAACTGTTTCTTGATTAACCAGAATATTTCCCTGAACAGCATAGTTATCTCCAGTTAAGCCTCCAGCCCAATCAAGACATTCATTACCAGTAAAATTAGCTGAACGACCCTTAATATCAACAATACCTAATTGGCGGTGTTGAAAACCATCATCATTCTCTGTCAGTATTTCTATGACCTCTGCTGGAGAATGTCCCTTTTCCAATAATTCTATTCCATCTGGACCATAGGCTGGATTAGCCAGTGCCTGAGTTGCAATAGCTCCAACCCCTGCTTTAATATATGGGACTATAGCTCCTGCTGCTAAAAATTTAGACTGCACCGCCACCCCAAGTTCTTCAGTTTCCGGATCAAAACCTACAATTGAAAATGTAGAAGTCTTTTTAGTTTTCATATGTCAGCCCCCTAATATATTTAACTTAAGTTTATTTAGAAAAAACCTTCTTAAATGCTTTAAGATTTTCTGACTCTCCATTTTTAGATAAAATAGCAAAATCAACTGCTGAGAACGCCTGACTATAAATCCCATCTGGCAATAAAAATTCTGCAAAAATATTAGCAATTTTATCTGGATCATTTTGAAAAACACCACAACCAAAGGCCCCTAATACTAAAGCATCAGTCTCCTTGGCAACTGCAACTGACAGAATATATTCAATCCTTCGTTTCATATACTTATCTACTTTTTTAATTTTCCCAGGTTCATCCTTTTTTAGACGGCCAAGATTAACTGCAGGTGAGGTTATAAAGTTAACCTGCCAGGGTTCTGCCAATAAATTATTTGAGCTATCTCTAATCACTGGAACTGAAGGAGAATATATTAGATGATCAGTATAAAGGCCTGACTGGATTTTTTTATTAGCTTTATAATATTTTTCACCCTGACTTATCTGAGTTGCATACAAACAGGATTTGCGAGATAGACTTTCTTCTTGAGCCTGACTACCATTTAAAAATCCACCTCCTGGATTAGTTGCTGAAGCAAAATTTAAAACAGTTATATTATTAAAGCTCTTATCATATAATTCTTTCGCCGCCTCCAGGGAACCTTTATTTTTTACTAGAATATGCTGAGTATAACCAGAACCTTCTGGGCCCTGAGGTTCAGCCAATTTCTGCCTGATTTGAATTCTTAAAGCTTCTGCTTCTTCAGGAGTAATAGTTTCTGTTCTATCCATAGAATTATTTAATGTTTCAGCTATATAAACTCTTTCATTTTCCCGATTCTCATAATAACCCCTATCAATAATATCCAGAGTTTCTTCAGCAATCTGTTTTAATTGACTTCTCATTATTATCCCTCCCATTACAGCTCCTAATCTTATTATATTTTCTTAGTAAGAATAATGCAACTATATAATTAGCAAAAAGGCCAGCCGCATCATAAATGCGACTGACCCATTAATTTATAGATATTAATCTCCAAACCTATTTGATTTTGATTTAGCTGCATTAATTCTACTTATAGCTCTATCTAAAGCAGCTTCAGCACGAGCCTGATCAAGCTTAGATTCCTCTTCTCTTAATCTTCTTTCAGCTCTTTCTTTTGCCTTTTTAGCTCTTTGTAAGTCAATCTCTTCTGGTAACTCTGCTGTTCTAACAATTAAGTTTATCTTATCAGGCTTTACTTCTAAAAAACCATCGCTAATAGGAATTGGTATTTCTTCATCATTATTTTTTATTCTAACAACAGAGTTTTCTAATGCTGTTACAAGAGGTGTATGTCCTGGCATAATACCAATATTACCATCAATAGCCCTTGCAATAAGCATATCTATTTCATTGCTATAAACAACTCTTCTTGGAGTCGTTATATCTAATTGAACTTTAGCCATAATTAATCACCGGCTTCCAGTTTCTTCGCTTTCTCGATAACCTCATCGATTCCACCAACCATATAAAAAGCCTCTTCAGGTTTATCATCATGTTTACCTTCCAAAATCTCTTTAAAGCCTTTAATAGTATCTTCCAACGGAACATATTTTCCAGGAACGTTGGTAAACTGCTCGGCAACAAAGAATGGCTGAGATAAGAATCTTTCAAGCCTTCTAGCTCTATTTACAACAATCTTATCCTCTTCAGATAATTCTTCCATACCAAGTATAGCTATTATATCCTGAAGGTCATTATATTGCTGTAAAATCTCCTGGACCTGTCTTGCAACATCATAATGTTCCTGACCAATGATTCTTGGTTCAAGAATCTGTGATGTTGAATCAAGGGGGTCAACTGCAGGATAAATACCTTTCTCTGAAATTGAACGGGATAAAACAGTTGTTGAATCCAAATGAGCAAAGGTTGTCGCAGGAGCAGGGTCAGTTAAGTCATCAGCAGGAACATAAATAGCCTGTACAGATGTAATAGAACCCTTTTTAGTCGATGTAATTCTCTCCTGTAGCGCACCGACATCCTGGGCCAGGGTTGGCTGATAACCTACCTCAGAAGGCATTCTACCTAATAAAGCTGAAACCTCCTGACCGGCCTGGATGAAACGGAAGATATTATCAATGAAAAGCAGAACATCCTGACCTTCCTGATCTCTAAAGTATTCAGCCATAGTTAAACCGGTAAGACCAACTCTCATTCTAGCTCCAGGGGGCTCGTTCATCTGGCCAAAAACCAGAGCAACCTTATCTAAAATATCTGCTTCCTGGAATTCACGATAAAGGTCATTACCTTCTCTAGTTCTTTCACCTACACCAGAAAATACTGAATAACCTCCATGCTCAATAGCTATATTATTAATTAATTCCTGAATTAATACAGTTTTACCTACACCAGCACCACCAAATAGACCAACTTTTCCACCTCTTGAATAAGGTGCCAGCAAATCAATAACTTTTATTCCTGTTTCAAATACTTCTGTACTTGTAGCCTGTTCGTCATATGCTGGTGGATCTCTATGAATTGGATGATTCTCTACAGCATCCACTTCACCTCGTTCATCAATAGTTTCACCTAAAACATTAAAGATTCTACCTAAAACTTCATCTCCGACTGGAACAGTAATTGGCGCATCCTGATCAATTGCCTCCATCCCCCGGACAAGTCCTTCAGTTGAATCCATCGCTACTGAACGAACTCTATTATCTCCAAGCTGCTGCATAACTTCACAGGTTAAATCAATTTCTCTATCTTCATCTATAATTTTAACAGCATTATAGATATCAGGTAATTTTCCAGGTGGAAATTCCATATCTACAACCGGTCCAATAACCTGAATTACTTTGCCGGTCTCATTCTGATTACTCACACTAAATTCCTCCTTTGTTACAGCTAACAATAAATTTTCTATTTAAAATCATGTTATTTGAGTGCTTCTGCTCCACTTACTATTTCATTAATCTCTTTTGTAATAGCTGACTGTCTGGCTCTATTATATGATAGTGTCAAGTCATCTATCATCTCTGAAGCATTTTCAGTTGCCGAGTCCATAGCTGTCATTCTAGCTCCAAACTCACTGGCTTTAGATTCTAGAAGTGCAGCATAAATTATATTAATCAAATACTGAGGCAATAATTCATCTAAAACTTCCTGAGTAGATGGTTCATATAAATAGTCTACCTGATGATCATTTTCACTTCTAGCTCCATCATCACTTTGTTCAGCTACAGTTTTCATAATACCCCGTTCACCTGGAGGTATAACAGGCAATAAGGGAAGTTCATATACAGTCTGATTCAATGGAGAATCATAATGTGTATATAATAATCTGACTTCATTTATTTCCTCTTCCATGTAGGGATTCAATATATCATCAGTAATTGAGCGGGCAAACCAGAAATCTGGATAATCATCAATATTAATATATTTAGTTAATATATCCTGATTTTTTCTTAAAAAATGCTTATAGCCTTTATTCCCAATTGGGATTATAGGCCCTGACTTCTCTGCAAGAGAACGATCAGCCTTTTTTAAAACCCTAGAATTATAAGCTCCACATAAACCTCTATCTCCAGTTACAACAATATATAGAGTGGAATCATTAGCAGAATCTGGAGCTTTCAAAAGAGGATGATCTTCGGTATCCTCAGTATTCTTAACAATATCTTCTAATATCTCGCGGGTTCGATTAAAAAATGGCCTGGCTGATTCAGCTTTATCCTGAGCATTACGCAATTTAGCAGCAGCAACCATTTTCATCGCCCTGGTAATCTTCTTAGTATTTTCAACACTGTTTATGCGTCTTTTAATATCGCGCATCGAATCCATAACTTACTCACCTCTATTCTCTACCTCAATAATTAACCTGCTAATTCATCGCCTGATTCTTCAATCTCTTCAACTTCGCCTACTATACTTTCTTCTTTGACTGAGAAAGTATCGGCAAATTCAGTAATAACATTTATCAATTTCTCTTCAATTTCATCAGTCATCTTGCCTTCCTCAACAATATCATCAAGCAAGTCACTATAACTTGAGCGACAGTAAGTTAATAATTCTTTCTCAAAACGACGAATATTACTTACCGGGATATCATCTAAATATCCATTAGTTACCGCATATACTATGAGTACCTGTTCAGCTACAGGCATCGGTTGATTTTCATTCTGTTTAAGAACTTCAACAATTCTTTCACCCCGGGCCAGACGTCTCTGAGTAGATTGATCAAGATCTGAACCAAACTGGGCAAAAGCTTCTAATTCACGATACTGAGATAAATCAAGTCTTAAAGTACCAGCTACTTCTTTCATAGCTTTTATTTGAGCATCTCCACCTACACGGGAAACTGAAATACCAACATTTATAGCTGGACGGACACCGGAGAAGAACAGTTCACTCTCAAGATATATCTGACCATCAGTAATAGAGATTACGTTTGTCGGTATAAATGCAGAAACATCTCCTGCCTGAGTTTCAATAATCGGCAGGGCTGTTAATGAACCTCCTCCATGATCAGGATTGAGTTTAGCTGCCCTTTCTAACAAACGGGAATGCAGATAAAATACATCTCCTGGATAAGCTTCACGTCCTGGTGGTCTTCTTAATAATAGAGACATTGCCCGATAAGAATCAGCATGTTTGGATAAATCATCATAAACCACTAATACATCTTTACCCTGGTCATACATAAAATGTTCTCCCATAGCACAACCTGCATAAGGAGCTATGTAACGCAGAGGAGCCGGTTCACTAGCTGTAGCAGATACAATGATTGTATAATCCATTGCACCTTCCCGGGCGAGTCTTTCTCTAAGTCTCGCAATATTAGAGGCTTTCTGACCAATTGCTACATAGACACAAATTACATCATTATCCCTTTGATTTATTATTGTATCAACAGCAATAGCAGTCTTACCAGTCTGACGATCACCGATTATTAATTCACGCTGGCCACGACCGATCGGAATCATCGAATCAATGGCTTTCAAACCAGTCTGCAATGGCACCTTAACCGGTTCTCTGGTTATAACTCCAGGTGCTTTAAACTCGGTTGGACGAGTTTTTTCAGTATCTATCTTACCTTTGCCATCTATAGGCTGTCCTAAAGAATTAACAACCCGGCCAAGCATATTTTCCCCAACTGGAACTTCAATAACATTTCCAGTTCTCTTTACTTCATCACCTTCCTGGATTTTTCTCTCATCACCCAGAATAACAATACCTACATTATCTTCTTCAAGATTTAATGCCATACCATAAACTTCATTTGGAAATTCAACAAGCTCCATGGACATACAATCTTCTAAGCCATAAACATGTGCTATACCATCACCAACATCCAATACAGTTCCAACTCCGGTAGTTTTTAAATCACTACCATAATTTTCAATTTCATTTTTTATAACAGCACTAATTTCTTCCGGTCTGAGATTCATTTCATTCCACCCCTAACTTGCTAACAGGTATTTGTTCTAATCTTTTCTGTAATTCTTCAAGATCTGATTTAATACTTCCATCGATTACTTTATCGCCAATCTTAATTCTAATACCACCAATTAAATCTTTGTCAACCTCAGTATTTAATTCAATCTGATAATCAAGTATATTTGCTAGTTTCTGTTTTAACTGCTCAATTAAATCAGCTGGTAATTCAACTGCTGCTTTAAGCTCAACCTCTAAGATTTTGTTAAATTCTTTTAACCTTAGCTCAAAATCTCTAGCTATAGCATTTAAAGATGTTATCCTTCTCTTATCAATTAAAAGTTGACAGAATTGAGCTGTCAATTCTGATATCTCGCCTTCTATAATTTTAAGAAATACTTCTTTTTTCTTATCAAGTTCAATTCTAGGATGATAAAGCAGATTTTTAAAATCAGATGATTCTATAATAATTCTTCTTAATAATTGAAGATCTTTATTTACTTCTTCTAATTGGTCTTTTTCAGAAGCCAACTCAAAAATTGCTTGCCCATACTTCCTGGCAATTTCATTTTCTATCATCCGACTTCACCTAACTCTGAATCTTCTATATCTTTAAGATATTTATTAACCAATTCAATATGATCCTTCTCGTCTAACTCTTCAGAAAGAAACTTACTTGCAACTTTTAATGATAAGCCGGCTACTTCCTGTCTTAAATCATCTACTGCTTCTCCCTTAGCCTGTTCAATTTCTGCAAGATTTTTTTCTTTTATTCTCTCAGCTTCTTGCTTGGCAGCTTCAATAATTTCTTCAGCTCTTTTATCACCTTGAGCCTCAGCTTCTTCTATTATTTCCTGAGATTTTTGTCTTGCTTTTTTCAGTTCAGCTTCTCTTTCTTCCTTTAATCTACGAGCTTTTTCTTTCTGTTCTCTAGCTTCTTTAAGATCATTTTTAATTTTTGATGACCTTTTATCTAACATTTCAGTTATAGGCCCAAAAAGAAATCTTTTTAATAGATACATTAACACTAAGAAGTTAACTACTTCCCAGAGCATTGTAATATTAATATCTACCAACTCATGCTCACCTCCTGATTAATTTAAACATAATATACTGGACTGACTGACAGTATCTTATTTATTATATAAATTATATTATAAATGCGAAGCCGGCCGCTAAAGACCGGCTTATATAAAACAAATTATTATTAAGCAGCAATAGTAAAGATTAATACAATTGCAATAACCAGTGAGTAGATACCGGTTGACTCTGCAACTGCCTGACCTAAAAGCATAGTTGTAATAATATTACCCCTTGCTTCAGGCTGACGGGCAACTGATTCAACAGCTTTACCTGCAGCATAACCCTGACCAATACCAGGACCGATACCTGCAATCATTGCAAAACCAGCTCCTAATAAAGCAGCAGCAGTAATTATAGTATCAATAACTTCTGGAGAAAACTCAACCATTTTTAATTACCTC
>JBNJEB010000064.1:0-8233 GCA_051745425.1 Bacillota bacterium | reverse complement strand
CCTAAAGGTGTTAAAACCATTCCAATCATTGTTCTGGCGATTATACCCGGTGCTCCAGATGTTGCCATCCCGGCCAGTACAGAGACAATAACAATTATTGCAAACTCTTCCAGCCCTAAACTATAACCATATAATTGAGAAGCAAAAATGGCTCCAATAGAGAAAACCATAACATTACCAAAGCGACAGATTGAAACGCCCAGCGGAACAGAAAGGTTTACTTTATCAGAATCAAATTCAAGCTCTTCACTTAAAGCTGTTATTGCTGAAGGAAGTGCTGCAAAACTATTTCTAGTTCCCAGACAGATCATCAGAGTTTCTCCCATAGATTTTATTTGTTTTCTATAGCTTTTATTACTCTTTTTCCAGATAATAATTGTTACAGCAATAAAAATTATTATAGAGGTTAAATAAATCATTAAAATAAATTGAAATAAAGAAAACAAAACAGCAAAACCAATTTGCGAAAACTGAGTAGCAACAAGTGCTGCCAGGCCAAAAGGTAAAAAATACATAGTCAGTTTAATTAGTTGCTGAAACGCCTTAAAAATCCCATCAAAAAAGGTCATGATTGTTGTTGTAGCTTCTTCAGAAATATATTTCAGCATTACTCCAAATATTAAAAAGAAAAAAATCACCTGTAAATTCTGATCTTCCGCAAGTGCATTAAAAATATTTTCTGGAACTATATTAATTATAAAATCAACAAGCCCAAATTCATCACTATTTGATCCATAATTCAACTCTGAATGAATCTCCCTGACTACTGTTCCTGGAACTACTCTACCCTCAACTCCTTCACTATTGCTGTCAATAGCAATTTCACCAATAGCTCTCTGAGTTTCAACATCTATCTCGAAAAAAACCTGGGAAAAAAGTCCTATTACAACACTGAATACTGACACAGCAATTAACAAAACAACAAAAACAGTTATTATTTTTTTGATATATTTCTCCTGGTGATTAGAATTTACCAATTTACCAATACTGGTTACAACTGCTGAGGCCAGTATTGGAAGAACACACATCATTAAGATAGAAAGATAAATATCTCCAATTGGCTCAATATATGGAACTAGTTCAGAGAAATAAATGCCAATTATTATTCCTATTACCATCCCGGATATAACAGCCCAGGGACTTAATAGAAATGATAACTTCCTTTGCATGAATATCACATCCTAAAAGTACTACTCATATATTTCTGGATATTTTTCCATTAAATCATCGACAGTAAAACTTATTTTATTTTTTTCCAAGTAGTAATTAAGCCAGAATAAAAGCTGGCTGCTGTCGGCTGGAACTGCTATCGCAATAAAGTCTTTTTTATCTTCTAAAATATACACTGAAGAATATAAAGCAATATCTGGATCCTGATATATTGATTTAATTATTTCGTTCTCATCGTATAAGGTGGCAATGATTTCTCCCCTGCTTAAAGCATCTAAAACATCCTGCCATTCATCAAAACCAATAATTTCCGCATTAATAAATAATTGCTCAGCAAATGTTTCCCAGGAAGTATCTCCCATAACACCTATTTTTATATCTTCTGCTTCTCTTAAATGATCCATTGGATATTCAACAATTTTTGCTTGAGTTGCATAGGCTGAATTCAACATAATTGACCATCTAAAGGTTACATAGGGCGTGCTATATTTTATTGACCGAACTCTTGCAAAAGTTTTGCTGAATTTTGATATCACAAGATCAAACTCTTTTCTGGCAAGCATTTCAAACAACTCATCATAACTTTCAGCTTCTCTATTAATTTCTAGAGCAACACCTAATTCTTCTGCTATTCCTTCAGCCAAATTAATATCCAGCCCGTATAATTCTCCCTGAGCATTTTCCATAAAAAAGGGTGGTCTTTCCTGGGAATAAACACCTAAGACAATAGTATCTCTAGCAAAAATTGCCTCCATATCTGGTGGCAATAAAATGCTCTCTTCAGCAGATACTGCTTTTATATTTAGAAGTAAAACTATTAAACTAATAGTTACTAATTTGGCAATATCTCGCTTCATAAGAAATCTCCTTAATTATTTTATATATTTTAACATAATCATCGTATAGTCATCATATTGAGGTCTATCTCCAGAAAAATCATTAACAGCTTTTTTGATGGTGTTTTCAATAACTCCAAGCTCATCAGACTCGATACTGTTTAAAGTATCCAGCAGCCGCTCTTCTGAAAACTGCTCTTTATTTTTATTCATAGCTTCTGTTATCCCATCAGTATAGACATAAATTATATCACCAGGATTAAAGCTCATTTCTTCCAGTTGATATTCAAATTTCTCCATTCCACCTAAAACAAAGCCACTTTTGAGGCTGAGATGATCAAAATCACCCTGTTCCCTTTTAATTATTGGGGGATTATGCCCTGCATTAGAGTACTCAAGTTTATTCTCTTTTATATTCAAAATCCCTACAAACGAAGTTACAAAAAGAAGTTCTTCATTATCTTTACAGAGTGTATTATTAACATTGTATAAAATTTGATCAGGTTTTATTCCTCTTTGTGCTTCATTTTTTATTAAAGTCTTTGCTATTACCATAAATAAGGCAGCCGGAACCCCCTTACCTGAAACATCTCCAATTACAATTGCTACTCTATCCTCATCGATTAAATAAAAATCATAAAAATCGCCACCAACCTCCCGGGCCGGAGTCATACTGGCATAAATATCAAATTCTTCTCGGTCAGGATAAGGAGGAAAAATTCTAGGAAGCATACTGGCCTGAATTTTATTGGCTATTTTTAATTCACTTTCAATTTTTTCCTTATTTTTATGTTCTTCCAAATAATAATTAACAAAAAAACTAATTACCAACGCCACTAAAATAAAGAAAAGAGTCCTGATCATCCAATTTTCCGGTGTCTGCATTAGATTCTCATTTACATTCAGCGGCATCAAAGGCCCAATTAAGAGACCACTAACAACTGCATGAATTAAAACTTGTTTCTTACTGCTTGTAGTGGCTGCTATTGTTATCGGAAAATACATCAAATTAGGATAAACTCTGGATGTACCACCTGATATATAAACAATAACAGCACTAACAATTGAAAGAATGTAAGCAAGGATCAGGAATTTAGTTTGAGAACTCTGCAGGTCATTCATTTTAAAATTTTCTTTTATATCACCTATTATATTTTTAATTGCAATAAACCTCCTCTCTCTTTAAGCTTCAGAATTTAAGATTTTAATCATTTTTAAAGTGTTTTTACCATCTTCACGCTTATAACTTACTTTATCCATTATTTTTTTTATCATAAAAATACCCAGCCCACCTATTTCGCGTTCTTCCAGAGGAAGACTTGTATCTGGATCAGGCTTTTCTAAAGGATTAAAAGCGGTACCTGCATCAGTTAATTCGATCTTAAATTCGTTATTAGCTTCGTTATATGAGTAAGCTATTTCTACCTGGCCTATTTCTTCTTCGTAAGCATAGCTAATAATATTAACTAATGCTTCCTCACAGGCGAGTCTGATTTTACTAATATACTTATCTTTTTCTTTGATATCAAGTTCATTTAAACCATCAGTTACAAAATCTATCATTTTATCAAGGTTTTTTTTAACTGCTGGCACTTTCAGTTTTGGCATATTTATCATCCTTTTTTATTTTAGTGCCCGGATATTAAAATAAAAACTAATCCTCTATATTCAAAAACCCATCAAGCCCACTCATTTTAATAACATCTACAACCTCTTCCTGAGGTGAGACTAGAGTCACAGATACATCTCTACCGATTTTTTGTTTGGCAAAAATTATCACTCGAACTCCAGCGCTCGCGATATATTCTAATTCAGAAACTAAAAATTTTATCTCTTCAATTTCTTTATCACTTAGTTGTTTTAATTCTTCTAATAAATCACCAGCATTAGTTGCATCTAAATATCCTGAGAGACTAACTTCAACTTTTCCCTGATTTTCTTGAATACTATATTCTAATTTATCTGACATTAGCATCACCTTCCAATTTTTATAATATAAAGTTTAGTTACCAATTAAAATCATAGATGAGCGTGGACCTAAAATTATTGAACTCTGATCTTCAATTAACTTTTCTTCTCCTTCTGGCCAGAAATCTTCGGGAGCCGCTACAGAACTATTGGCCACTACTTTCCAGCTGAATTCTTCTGGCAGTTCCGGCAGCTGATACTGATGGCTTTCCCAGTGCATATTTAAGGCAAGATAAATAAATTCATCCTTATCAAGCTGGTATTTTTCTTTAGGAGCTGCAAACATTGCTGCTAGAGTTAAGGACGAATCAAAGTTAATCTCCCAGGGATCAACCCCGTGAAATGAAAGCTCAGGATATCCAGTCTCATTTTTACTATCTGAAAAATATTTAGCCCTTAAAACAGGATGATCCTTGCGAAAATCTATTAGTCTCTGTAAATAATTAAATATATCCTTATTTTCACCTAAACGATCCCAGTTCAGCCAGGAGATTTCATTATCATGACAGTAGGCATTATTATTACCAAATTGAGTATTAGCAAATTCATCACCAGATAAAATCATCGGAATTCCTCTACTCATTAGCAAAATTGTTAAAGCATTTTTCATCTGTTTTTTTCTTAAAAATTGGATACCTTCATCATCAGTAGGCCCTTCAACTCCACAGTTCCAGCTGTTATTATCATCTGTACCATCCCTGTTTTCTTCACCATTGGCCCAATTATGTTTTTCATTATAAGAAACCATATCTTTTAAGGTAAAACCATCATGACAGGTAACAAAGTTAATAGAGGCTGTGGGACCTCTTTTTTCATATAAATCAGGTGATCCCTGAATCCTTTGAGCTACTTTACCAACAACTTCTGCTTCCCCTTTAATAAATCTTCTAATATCATCACGATACTTACCATTCCATTCAGCCCAGCGGCCCCAGGCAGGAAAAGAACCTACTTGATATAAACCGCCAGCATCCCAGGCTTCAGCGATAAGTTTACATTTTCCTAAAATCGGATCATGAGCTAAAGTCTCTAAAAGTGGTGGGTTAGCCATTGGCCTTCCCTGTTGGTCTCTGGATAAAATTGAAGCTAAATCAAATCTAAAACCATCAATGTGATATTCTGCTGCCCAATAACGCAGACAGTCAAGAATCATAGTTCTAACCACTGGATTGTTACAGTTTAAAGTATTACCACAACCACTAAAATTATAGTAGTACCCCTCGGGGGTTAAAAGATAGTAAGTCTTATTATCTACTCCTCTATAAGAAATATAGGGACCCTGTTCATTACCTTCGGCAGTATGATTAAATACAACATCCAGTATTACCTCAATCCCATTTTTATGAAGTTCTTTAATCATATTCTTTAATTCATCAACTTCCATCCCAAATTTACCTGTTGCTGCATAACCAGCCTTAGGTGCAAAAAAATTAACTGCACTATAACCCCAGTAATTATAAAGCCTTTCCCCGGTCTCTTCATTGACTTTAGAGTTTTCAAACTCATCAAATTCAAAAATTGGCAGAAGTTCAATGCAGTTGACCCCAAGTTCTTTAAGGTATGGAATCTTTTCTCTAAGAGAACCAAAAGTTCCTGGATATTTAACTCCTGAAGATTCATGCCGGGTAAAACTTCTAACATGAGCCTCATAGATAATTAAATCATTTAATTCATGTTCAAGTGGTTTATCACCTTCCCAGTCAAAGTCATCAAATATAACTCGGGACCTGTGCTGAAATTCTCGCTCCCAATCAGGTTTTTTACCCCATATTTCTCTTCCAGTTACAGCCTTAGCATAAGGGTCAAGTAAAATTTTGTCTTTATCAAAGCGGTGCCCGTATTCAGTTTCATAGGGTCCATCCATTTTAAAACCATATTCCAGTTCTTCATAATCAAGGTCAAAAACAATCATAGTAAAAACATTGCCTATTCTAAATTCATCTGGAAAAGGTATAATCGCAAATGGTTCTAAATCATGCTTTTTATACAGAATAAGTTCACAGCTAACTGCATGTTTAGAAAATATTGAAAAGTTAACTCCACCAGGCACTATTGAAGCTCCAAAAGGAAGAGCTTTGCCTCTGCGAAATTTCACACCTTCTTTTTCATGTGTAGGATAAGTATCTACTCTCTCCATATTATTGATTCTCACCTTCTCTCTCTAAAAAATCCACTGCTTCATCAAGTGTAGAATAGCTTTTTAGCATATGACCAAATCCTGTCATTTCCATCACTTCTTCAACTTCAGAAACTATGTTAGCCAGTACCCCTTGCCCCTGAACAGTTTTTATTTTTTTAGCAAAAATCATCAGTACCCTCAAGCCAGCACTGGAAACATATTGGCAGTTTTCCATATCAATTATTATTCTGCAGTTATCTTCTATTTCTTCCATAATTACATCTCTTGTTTGTTCAGAAGATGTATTATCCAGATCTCCGTTAAGTTTTATAATCTTAATATCATTTTTTTCCTTAACTGATATTTCCATAGTATTACCTTCTTCCTGTTAAGATTAAATTTCTGTTGATTTTAATCTAACTTTAATTTTAGGTCTATAATCTACTGGAGGTATTTGAACAGTTAACTCCTCAGCATCAAACCTATCCCATTTCTTGCCATCCACCCACACTTCATCTATTTCTACTGAACCCTCTGGTAAGATATCTGGCTTAACCCTAATAAAGTCATCTTTAAAGCCGCCAACCTTCGGTTTAAAATATAAGTCTAAGGGCTTGCCGGTATTTAATAAGTTTGTATAAACAGCAGCTAAATAAGTTAATTCAATGGAATGATAACCACTCATCGAATGACTGCCTTTTAATCTTTCAGTTCCCAATAAATAAGGTATGCCATTATTTAAAACATTAAAATAAACTCCTCCATCATCATGATCCAGAAAATAATGATTATAAAATGCTGTAGATTCTCTTGCATATTTTAAATATTCATCTTTCTTTAAAACACCGTATAAAATTTGATAAGCTAAAATTCCCTGTTCCTGCTGCCACCAGGCTTTACGATCATGCCAGGCAAATCTATGAAAATTTTCCCCCTCATCTAATGTTCTTTCCATTACATCATACCAGCCGCCTCTTTGCTTATCCATACCAACATCAGGCATAAGCTCAGCTATTTTTTCTGCAAATTCTACATATTCTTTCTTGGCATAATGACTATTAATTCGCATTAGATTCCAGGCGATTTTTAAATTGTGTCCAACTACACCCCTGTTTTGCTGCCAGCCCCAGTCATAATCATGGCTCCAATCCTCATTAAATTTTTCTTGAACAAAGGGGCTGTTTTCATAATCAGGAAAATATTTAACTATTGTATCAGCAGTATATTCTAAAAACTTATAGTACTTTTTCTCCCCGGTGGCAAGACATAAATTAATTAAATAAGCTGGAGCATGGTCACCAACAGAATTCCAATTTTTCTTACCTTTATTAGGCCCTAAACTTTCACTTTTGGGATCTAACATTATTGGATCTATATGAGAAAAATAGCCCCCATTTTCATCATCATGATAAAATTTTTCAAAAAGATCAATTGTGAAATCAATATCTCGCAAAATAGAATTATCGCCTGTTATGCGATAAGTCTGAGTTGGACCGGCCAGAGCATAAATCTGCTCATACATTGGAATAGCATCATAATCATCACCAAACTCAGAGGCAAATACTTTATGTTCCTGGTTCTCAGAAACATCTATCCCATGATACCAGTAAACAATATTTTCATCTACATCATAAAATTTCATATGGTCCTGCAAATATTTTGTTCCTTTTTCAGCAGCTTCCAAAAATACATCTTTCCCAGTTAGCATAAATGCTGAAGCAAAACCATAAACAAGTCTAGAAATTGTATCTGTTTCCTGTCTGTATTTACCACGCCTGTCTCCTGTTAAAGCCAGAGATGTCCGATATTGTTCATAATTAACCTCTTCCTCTTCACCAAATTGAGCTTTTATAAAAAAATCTGCAATTTCTTCAGCCTGGTTTTGCCACCAATCTGCCTCTTCAAATCTATGCTTTTCAGGTGATTTCCCTGGGAAATCAATAAATTGCGCCTCAAAAGTGTATTCATCTTCTCCATCAGGATAAAATATTCCATAAACAAATACCAGCTGCCCTGGTTTTAACAAACTCTCCATTTGCTTAGTAGAGTCCATATAAGGTTCACCTAGGTTTCTTAACATCCGAGCATAAATATTGTCCCCAAATTTTATTGCAAATTCTCTACCATCAGTCGTTTCAAT